>NZ_JAWDHA010000057.1:0-27942 GCF_034190895.1 Virgibacillus sp. M23
AATGTGGAGGAGAAATGTATCCGGAGTATTATAAAGGAGTACAAGGACACGAATACAAACTATCGGATGTGCTCTAGCTATGGCAAACAGGAAAGGACCGGGCTGGTTTTTGCCCGGTTTTTCTTAACCGTTGAGAGCTTTATAATTCAATAACGTATGCGATGGTAGGGGGTATAGACATAAATTCACTGTCGCTTTCTATTTACGAGTTTGGTTGTTCACGGAAAATTAACAGTAGAAAAGTAATATGTAGGTGACAAACGATAGGGAAATCAGTAAAATTACTAAAGAGAAGGAGGCAAGTATTATATCATGAGCACAATTCGTAAAAAGTGTGCAACGCTAGCAGAACATCCTGCTTTTATGAATACAATTATAGTATTAATTGTTTTGAACGCCATTTTAGTCGGTTTAGAGACATATAGTTTTGTTGCAGAAAAGTATGCAGGTTGGATATATCTTGCCGATCGAATATTACTTTGGATATTTACATTGGAAATTGTAATTAGACTAATTGGCAGTCGTTCTCTTAAGGCATTCTTTAAAGATCCTTGGAGTGTATTTGATTTTGTAATTGTACTTAGTGGACATGTATTGGTTGGCTCCTATTATGTAACGGTATTAAGAATAATGCGTGTGCTTCGTGTGTTAAGGGCCATTTCTATTATACCTTCATTACGAAAGATGGTTAATGCATTACTTCTCACTATTCCTTCAATGGGAACGATCCTACTGCTGTTAGGTATTTTCTTCTATGTATACGGTGTTATTGGTACGATGATGTTTCAACTAATCGCTCCTGAATACTTCGGTACACTACACCAGTCTTTATTGACGCTTTTTCAGGTCATCACATTGGAGTCATGGGCAAGTGGTGTAATGCGCCCAATCTTAGCTGAAGATCCTTCATCCTGGTGGTACTTCGTCACATTCATTCTTATTGGTGCATTTGTAATTGTTAATTTATTTGTTGGGGTTGTTGTCAATAATGTAGAAGAAGCTAGTAGAGAAGATTCTCCATCACCAACGGATATGAAACTAGCTGAGGTTCAGAAGGAATTAAAAGAGATTAAGAAGTTGTTAGAAAAAAATAAAGGATAAAAAGGTCGGTGACGAACCTAAAATCGTTAACCCAAAAGCCAAATGATAAAGTGAACCTTCCATCCGTGGGGGGCTTATTTATCCCCGCGGATAGTTAGTACCACAAGGGTATGACCTAAAGGCCCGTGAACCAATCGGACATTTACTGGTAGTTGATCCCACATATCCATAGTGGTTCACTTCATAGCTTGAAGTGCGGGGCTTACCGCCAGTTATATGCGGGATAAAATGTTGATACGAAGCGAAGTCACAATACGTAGACTCCTTAAAAAGAAGAGCGTTTTTCTGCGTACGATGCATCGCTGCTGATGCCTTCCTTATCCTGCGGGAACAGTGTACGGGCTGAAGATCCCGCAGGAAAGGGAAGTATGTTAATGGAGCGTGATAGAACCTGTTTTAAGTAAACATTAATGATAGCTTGTTAATCCATTAACTCAGAAATAATTTCGAACGACTGCTGCCGATCTGCTTGATGATAGATTTGAGAGCTTATAATCATTTCATCCGCCTGTGTTTCCTCTAAGAAATTTTTCAACCCCTGTTTAACCGTTTCTTTGCTGCCAATTATCGTTGTACGAGGGTCTAGCGTTTGTTTGATAGCTTCAAGCTCGTTAATAGAGAAATGGGCCTCGATATTTTCAATCGGTGGCTTTAGCTTTGTTGGTTTTCCACGACGTATATTTAAGAATTGCTGCTGCAAGGAAGTCGCTAAATAGCTCGCCTTCTCATCAGAATCTGCAGCAATTACATTAACACCAACCATGGCATATGGCTTATCCATATATTCGGATGGCTGGAACTGTTCTCGATATAAGTTTAATGCAGGAATTGTATATGCAGGTGCAAAATGACTAGCAAAGGAAAATGGCAACCCTTTTTGAGCTGCTAATCTAGCACTAAAATCGCTAGAACCGAGTAACCAAATAGGGATGTTTAACCCTTGACCAGGAACAGCTTTTACACGAGAAACCGGATCTTTAGCGAAGTAATCTTGTAATTCATTTACTTGCATAGGGAAATCTTCCACACTCATATTTAGTGTCCGCCTTAGCGCATATGCTGTCGCTTGGTCACTCCCTGGTGCACGGCCAAGCCCTAAATCAATGCGTCCTGGATAGAGTGACTCAAGCGTTCCAAATTGCTCGGCAATGACAAGTGTTGCATGATTTGGCAGCATAACACCACCTGCTCCTACACGAATGTGATTTGTTTTTTCGGCAATATGTCCGATAATTACGGAGGTTGCAGAGCTAGCTATTCCAGGCATGTTATGATGTTCAGCTAGCCAGTAACGGTTAAAGCCAAATTTCTCTACATCCTGTGCTAAAGCTACACTATTTTTAAAAGAATCGCTTGGTGTGCTGCCTTCATTAACAGGAGCTAAGTCTAAGACAGATAATGGTATATGCTGAAATGTCTTCGTATGAGTCATTATTTTTCACCTCTTCGCTTATTTCTTAATAAGAAATGATACGGATTTTTTTATAAACCGTCCAACGATTAGCTTCGGTAGAAAACAGATAGCTCGTTGATAGCTGTTAAAGCGGATAAATCAATTGTATATAATTCAACTGGTCTAGACCACGAAAGAATTGATCATTTAACCATGGTTTAAGAAAAATTCAAAGAAAATTTTTAATAAAAATTGAAATTTTTGTGAAGTAATCCTCAACCTGTCTATACCCCTTGTCAATCATGCAGTTTAGATGAATAAAGAAAATAGAAACACGAAAAAGACAGCGTTTTCATTTATTGAAATTTAATAATATTGTATTAAAATAACTTATCTGAATTTTGAGGTAAAATAAAAATTATGATATGATAATCCTACTATACTTTTTTCCGAATGGATGGAACAGTGCGAAAATTATGTGATAGGTGGTTTTAAAGCTTCTGAAATCAATGAAATTAAAATATAGATCATGTGAATTTTGATGTTAAGAAAGGGGATGTTGGGATGTCGCGAAATGGATTCCCTGAATCACAGGGATTGTATCGTCCTGATTTTGAACATGAAGCATGTGGGATAGGGATGATTGCAAACATAAACGGTAGGAAGACGCATAATATTGTGCAAAATGCCATTAATATTCTCTGTAACCTGGAGCATCGTGGTGGTCAATCGGCAGATACCAGTACAGGGGATGGTGCCGGAATCTTAACACAGATTCCGAATCGTTTTTTTCAGAAGCAATGTGCAAAGGAAGGAATTCAACTTCCAGCAAAAGGGGACTACGGTGTGGGGATGGTATTTCTTCCGAGAAATCATAATCTCCGTATGGAAAGTAAAAGGATGTTTGAACGAATTATTCGAGAAGAAGGACAAACATTTCTTGGCTGGAGACCAGTCCCTATTAACGAATCATTTATTGGGAAAGTAGCAGCAAAAAGTATGCCTTCCATTCGTCAAATCTTTATAAAGAAACCGGAAGATGTGAAAGATAAAAAAGCGTTCGAACGAAAGTTATTTGTCATTCGGAAGCGAATCGAACAAGAAGCTGCAAAATCCCCAGAATTCGAGGATATTTATATTAGTAGCTTGTCCTCAAGTACCATCGTCTACAAAGGGATGCTCGTCCCTGAACAGTTAGATGCCTTTTATATCGACTTAAACCATCCTGATTTTAAATCAGCACTCGCATTAGTTCACTCTCGCTTTAGTACTAATACCTTTCCAAGCTGGAAACGATCGCATCCAAATCGATACACCATTCATAACGGTGAATTTAATACACTAAGGGGCAATGTGAATTGGATGCGTGCAAGGGAGCAAATGTGTTCATCGGAATATTTTACAGAAGAGGACATGGAAAAGATATTGCCAGTAATTGACTATGAGGGAAGCGATTCATCTATATTTGATAATACATTTGAATTCCTGCATTTATCTGGACGTTCTCTAGCGCATACAGCAATGATGATGGTTCCAGAGCCTTGGGCAAATGATAATGGAATAAAAGAAGAAAAACGAGATTTCTATGAATATCATAGTACACTGATGGAGCCTTGGGATGGGCCTGCGGCACTTGTCTTTTCTGACGGAACGCAAATAGGCGCATGTTTGGACCGTAACGGATTGCGGCCCGCACGCTATTATGTTACGAAGAGTGGAATGATCGTTCTTGGATCAGAGGTTGGTGCCCTGGATATATTTGCTGATGACATATTGTATAAACGTAGATTAGAGCCTGGAAGAATGCTTTTAGTTGATTTGGAGAAAGGTGTCATTGTTCCAGATGAAGACATTAAAATGCAAATTGCATCAGAACAACCGTATAAGGAATGGTTGAATAATAAAATAGATATAGATGATATTCCAGATGTAATGTATAGACAGCCGGTATTTGGAGAGGAAAAATTAATTAAACAGCAGCATGCATTTGGATACACCCGGGAAGAATTGAATAAAATCATTAAACCATTAGTTACGGACGGAAAAGACCCGATTGGTTCCATGGGATACGATTCACCTTTAGCTGTACTGTCTAAGAAGCCACAGCTGCTATACAACTACTTTAAGCAATTGTTTGCTCAAGTAACAAATCCTCCAATTGATGCCATTAGAGAAAAGATTATCACAATGGTTGAGACGACTATTGGAGCAGAGGGGAATCTAGTACACCCCACTGTAGAAAGCTGCCGACACATTCGTTTGAAAACACCAATCCTTACAAATGGCGAATTAGAAAAATTACGTATTCAACAATTAGCCGGTTTTCAAGCAGTAACCTTGTTTATGCATTTTGATGTAAATGATCAGGAGAATGCATTGGAAAAAGCACTGAACGAACTCTTTGTAAAGGCAGATAAAGCCATTAATGAAGGTGCTGTAATCCTCATTTTATCTGACCGAGGAATCGGCAAAGATAAAGCAGCTATTCCTGCATTACTAGCTGTATCTGGTTTACACCACCATTTAATTCGTCAGCGGCTACGTACTAAAGTGAGTCTATTAATCGAATCGGGAGAACCAAGAGAGGTTCATCATTTTGCAAGCTTAATCGGCTATGGCGCAGAAGGGATAAATCCGTATCTTGCTTTTCACTCCATAGAAGATCTTGCTGAGAAACAAGAATTAGAACAGTATACAGCAAAACAGGCGAAGCGGAATTATATTCAATCAGTGACAGATGGAATTATAAAGATACTCTCGAAAATGGGAATCTCGACAATCCAGAGTTATCGAGGAGCACAAATTTTTGAAGCAATTGGTATAAGAAAAGATGTTATAGAAAAGTATTTTACTGGTACTGCTTCAAGATTGGGTGGTATTGATCTTGGCCTAATTGAGGAAGAAACACGTATGCGTCACCAAAAGGCTTTTTCAGAAAATCGTGGTGGCAGCTATACCTTAGAAGCTGGCGATGAATACCAATATCGTAAAGATGGGGAGGACCATCAATATAATCCTAAAACTATTCATATTTTACAGCATGCCTGTCGAACAGGTAATTATGAGTTATTTAAGGAATACTCAAAGCTTTTGACAGATGAAAAGGAGAATCTTCAATCTTTAAGGGGCTTACTGTCCTTTAAAAAACGTAAACCAGTGCCACTCGACGAAGTAGAATCTATAGAATCTATTTGTGCTCGTTTTAAAACTGGTGCTATGTCCTTTGGCTCGATCAGTAAGGAAGCTCATGAGTCTTTAGCGATTGCCATGAATCGCATCGGTGGGCGTAGTAATAGTGGTGAGGGCGGTGAATCAACAGACCGATTTACTCGTGATGAGAATGGTGATCTAAGAAGGAGTGCCATTAAACAGGTTGCTTCAGGGAGGTTTGGAGTAAACAGCAATTATCTAGTGAATGCTGATGAGATCCAAATAAAGATTGCCCAAGGTGCTAAGCCTGGTGAAGGTGGACACTTACCTGGAAAAAAAGTATATCCATGGGTTGCTGAGGTACGCGGATCTACTCCAGGAGTTGAGCTCATTTCTCCACCACCACATCATGATATTTACTCCATTGAAGATTTGGCTGAGTTAATTCATAACTTAAAAAATACGAATCCAAATGCAAGAATTAGTGTCAAGCTTGTATCAGCAGTTGGCGTTGGTACCATTGCAGCAGGTGTCGCAAAAGGTAGAGCAGATCTAGTTTTAATTAGTGGTTATGATGGTGGAACTGGAGCAGCACCACGTACAAGCTTGAAGCATACAGGGCTACCTTGGGAGATTGGATTGGCTGAAACACATCAAACGCTTTTATTAAATGGACTTAGAGATCGAATTGTTGTGGAGACAGACGGTAAAATGATGACAGGGCGTGATGTAGTAGTAGCAAGTCTGCTGGGTGCCGAGGAATACGGCTTCTCTACAGCCCCACTAGTCGTATTGGGATGCGTAATGATGCGTGTTTGTCATTTGGATACATGCCCAGTTGGGATAGCAACACAGAATCCGGAACTACGTAAGAAATTTATGGGAGACCCGGAACATGTAGTCCATTTTATGAAATTTATTGCACAGGAAGCACGTGAATTAATGGCAGAACTTGGCTTTCGAACCATCAATGAAATGATTGGTCGTACGGATGTGCTTGAATTTAATCAAGCCATTGATCATTGGAAGGTAAAAGGTATAGATCTGACAGAGTTGCTTTATCAACCAGATGTACCTGCAAAAGTAGGAAGATATGCGACAATCAAACAAGATCATGGAATTGAAAAGACACTTGATTATCAAGAACTAATTCCGAATTGTAAACAGGCAATTGAACAGAAAAAGGCAGTTGAGTTTACAACAGCAATACGTAATATAAATCGGGTAACTGGTACGCTATTAGGCAGTGAAATAACCAATCGCTATGGGGAAGCTGGGTTACCTGAAGATACGATTAAATTGAATTTTAACGGATCTGCTGGGCAAAGCTTTGGAGCATTCATTCCACCAGGTATGACATTACGACTTATCGGTGATGCCAATGATTTTGTAGGAAAGGGTCTATCTGGAGGGAAAATTATCGTCCATCCAGACCCTATTGTTACCTTCCCACCTGAGAAAAACACAATAATCGGTAATGTAGCCTTTTATGGCGCTTCACGAGGAGAAGCATATATACGCGGACTCGCAGGAGAACGGTTTGCAGTAAGAAATAGTGGAGCAACCATCGTTGTTGAAGGTGTAGGAGATCATGGTTGCGAGTATATGACAGGTGGTACAGTCGTAGTATTAGGAAGTACGGGAAGAAATTTTGCTGCAGGTATGTCTGGTGGCGTAGCATATATATTCGATGAAGACGATTCATTCTGTTCGAAGGTGAATGACGAGCTTGTGCATATAGAAACAGTAGCAGATCAAGAAGAAATTCAGCGACTTTATCGAATTATTCAACAACATGTAAATGAAACAAATAGTACACATGCGGAGCGAATTTTATCCTATTGGGACAAATATGTAGAACAGTTTGTGAAAATTATTCCAAAAGCATTTGTGAAAATAAATGACCGAATTGCAACGTTAAGAGCAGAAGGAATGAGCAAATTCGATGCAGAGATGCTTGCCTTTGAGGAGAGTAAGCAGCCTGCAAAAGAAGAAAGGAAAGAGGTAGGAGCATTACAATAGCCATGTTTGCCAATTAAGAAAGGGATAGATATGCGTTTGCTTGTTGGAAAAGGAGGCCTTTGATGGGGAAACAGACAGGGTTTATGGAATATGACAGACAAGTACGGCGGGAGCGAGACCCAGCGGTCCGTACCAAGGATTGGTTTGATTATACAGCTCCATTGTCGGATAAAGAGGTTCAAATACAGGGGGCACGCTGTATGGATTGTGGTGTACCTACTTGTCATGTAGGAATGGAAATTAATGGTGTAACCTCTGGTTGTCCAGTGTATCATCTTATTCCCGAATGGAATCAGCTTGTCTATGAAGGGAAGTGGAAAGAGGCATTAGATCGAGAGCATGAGCAAAATAACTTCCCGGAGTTCACGGGGATTGCCTGTCCGGCTCCGTGTGAAGGAGCTTGTGTGCTCGGTATTAATGAGCCGCCTGTTGCTATTCGAACCGTAGAGCGTTCAATTATTGAGAAAGGCTTTCAAGAAGGCTGGGTAGTCCCGAAGCCTCCAGAAAAGCGAACTGGCAAAAAAGTGGCTGTCGTTGGCTCTGGACCAGCAGGGCTAGCCGCAGCAGCTCAGTTGAATAAAGCAGGTCATCTCGTTACAGTTTTTGAAAGAGATGATCGTGTCGGAGGATTATTAACTTACGGCATTCCAGAGATGAAACTTTCTTATGATGTAGTGATAAGACGCGTCGAAATTTTGCAGCAAGAAGGAATATCCTTTGTAACGAATACAGAAGTCGGTAAAGATATTACTACTGAAGAACTTAGAAAGGAATTTGACGCGATTGTACTATGTGGTGGTGCGACAGTGCATCGTGATATTCAAGTGGCGGGGAGTCAATTAAAAGGTGTTCATCATGCAATGGATTTCCTCCATTCCAATACGAAAAGCCTACTAGATTCAGATTTACAGGATGGCAATTATATATCTGCTACGGGTAAGGATGTTATTGTTATTGGTGGTGGAGATACAGGAACAGATTGTCTAGCCACATCTGTTCGCCATAATTGTAAGAGTCTAACTCAGTTTGATATTTACGATAAAAAAGGATTAGTTCGTGATATGGAAACAAATCCATGGCCGCAATATCCAATGATTCATCGAGTAGAATACGGTCATAAAGAAGCAGCAAGTACTTATGGGAAAGATCCACGTGCTTATGCTGTGATGACTAAAAAATTTGTTGGGGATGACAATGGATATGTTAAAGAGGTGCACACAGTAAACGTTCGCCTTCGTTATGATGAAGCTGGCAACAAAGTCCGGGATGAAATCCCTGGTACTGAAAAAATTTGGCCGGCAGATCTTGTATTGATTGCGATTGGTTTCCGTGGACCAGAACAGGATCTTATTGAGCAATTGCAAATTGAAACTACGGCTAAATCGACCGTCGCCGCTGATTATGATGACTATAAAACAAATGTAGACGGTGTGTTTGCTGCAGGTGATATGCGACGCGGACAAAGTCTAATTGTTTGGGCGATAAATGAGGGAAGAGGCGTAGCCAGGGAATGTGATCGTTATTTAATGGGAGAAACTGTGCTACCATAAGTCGAAAATGGAGTGCTATTGTTTCATACAATGTATGGAGCGGTGGCGCTTTTTCGTGTCTACACACCACTATTATGTGATCTTCGTACATAAAAAGGTAAGTTTTAGACAAATAACTTGTGATCTGCATAAAAGTACGGAGAAATGAGTTTGCAACAAAATACTACTTGCAGTAAGATAGTATGGTGAGAAATATTTTTAGGTATTAGATTATCAAATTTTGCAGTTTGTTTGGATAAGATAATCTAGAAATGAGGGTAAATCATGAGTAAACCATCCATTTATGGACTAACATATGAACAATTAACGGATTGGCTAATGGATCATGGTCAACAGCGTTTCCGCGTTGATCAGGTCTGGAATTGGCTTTATAAAAAACGTGTCCATCGATTCACTGACATGAAGAATGTTAATAAACAGACGATTGCTTTGTTAGAGGACAATTTTGTCTTAGGTACACTAGAAGAAGAGGTTAAGCAAGAATCAAAAGATGGTACGATTAAATATTTATTTCGCTTAGCAGACGGTAATTTAATTGAAACTGTTTTAATGCGATTTAACTACGGATTGTCTGTTTGTGTAACTACGCAGGTGGGCTGTAACATCGGTTGTAGTTTCTGTGCTAGCGGGCTATTAAAGAAAAATCGTGATCTATCTAGTGGTGAAATTGTTGAACAGATCATGAATGTACAAAAAGATTTAGATTCTCGTGGTGAGGATGATCGGGTTAGTCATATTGTTGTCATGGGAATTGGCGAACCATTTGATAACTTTACTAATTTAATGGACTTTTTGTATGTAGTAAACGACGATAGAGGATTAAATATAGGTGCTAGACATATTACTGTATCAACGAGTGGTTTAGCTCATAAAATATATGAGTTTGCAGATACAGGAATCCAAGTTAACCTAGCGATCTCTATCCATGCTCCTAACAATGAGTTACGTACACAAATCATGAAAATAAACAAAGCCTTCCCTATTGAAAAGCTAATGAAGGCAGTAGATTATTATTTAGAGAAAACGAATCGAAGAATTACGTATGAGTATATTATGTTAAAAGATGTCAATGATCATCAGGAGGAGGCGCTTCAGTTGGCGAAGCTGCTTGAGAATCATCGACACTTAGCATATGTCAATTTAATACCTTATAATTCGGTTGATGAACATAACCAATATCAGCGTAGTGAATCAGCATCTATACAAGCCTTTTTTGAAACGTTGAAGGATAAAGGAATCAATTGTGGTGTTCGTTGGGAGAATGGTGCAGATATTGATGCCGCTTGTGGACAACTTAGAAGTAAACAAATGAAGAAAAAGAATGTTGGCTAAAGGAGAAACCTAAGTGCAATTTGCACTTAGGTTTTTTACTTCCTCATCTGTCACTATCTACAAGAACCGTTTCCTTGTTTCAGGAGACGGCAATGTACAGCTTTGTTTCTGTCCGAACCATTCATAGCGATGGTTGGCGATCACTCCATATAGGAAGTCTCTAAGCGGTTTAGGAATGATCATGAAGCCGTATAAAAGCTTCCATGCGCCGTTTAATTCTTTACATACCCTAAGCGCTGCTGTTGATTTAAAATACGTTTTATTACCGTCAATGAGGATAAAACTATTCATGTCAGTTGCTACATGGTTTCTTTTTAAGAGTTCTTGACCAGCGTCTCCTTGTATGGAGGCGAATGTAAACTGCTCTTGCTTATCTCTTTTTAAGATAAATTGAACACTCTGATCACAGAAATTACAAACACCATCAAAGAGAATGACCTTACTCATGTACGCTCACTCCTTATGGAATAAAGCTATCCTTGCTTCTATTGTAACATGCCGTTTTTTTAGATTCCTAGTTTTAAAGTTCTTGAAAGCAGTTGCAACAACAATATCTTATATAGATTAAGGTAACGATGTATACATTTAGGTGTATTTACCTTCTTTTTTGGTGGTACGATTTATGATAAACCCCCTAAATCCATATCTAACGAATGGTCGGGTTTACTGGGCAATGCAAAAAATTCGATACTTGATGGTGAAACGTATTGGTTAGCGCTTTTTCCTTTATTAGCTTTTATTCTAACCATATTCGCCATGCAATTCATTATAACAGGAATAAAAGAGGTGCAAGAAGAAAGGAGAGGACTTATAACTAAATTCACAATAAGAAAAAAGAAGATAACAGTGAAACAAAGTAATGGTGATCAAAACATGAAACCTTCTTCTTCTCGTTTTCAGCGTGTACAAACAAATCGTAAAGAAAAAGCAAATTGATGTTACTTAACAAAATGTCAATTGAAAAAAATATAAGCAAACCAATTCCATGTGGAAAATTAAACATCGGTTGGTTTTCATTATTATAGGAAAGCACATTATTGGATTAATATTAATTGTTTGGTTAGCTATCACCTGAAAACTAATTTTTTGTTGAGTAACGTTTAGTTTTCCTTCTAATCGAGTATGCTGCTATTTGGAAAAGCAATACACGGCCTCATTTTTTACATATAGTCACATCAACTTCATTCGCAAACAATAATGTATACAAGTAAACAAAAAGTGTACATGAAGAACACAAAAATGTTTACTTGTGTACAAATATGTGTAGACACTGTTATATCAACGAAAACTAAACTGTAAACATGTATACAAAATAGAATACGAAAAAAGTCGGATTGCGTTATAAGAAGAAAGGAAGTACTCTTAGATAGAATGTATTATTATGGAGAGGAGTTTTCTTACATGACAAAAACAAGAATAGCAGCAGTGGACGTGGGAAACGATGCGTTAAAGGCAAACTTTGGAAAGATGGAACACGAGGTATATATTCCCAATGTAGTCGCCCAGGATTTTGAAGACCGTCCCGTAATTGGCATTGAAGAGCTAGATAAAAAAGAGGTATTGGATAATATTCATATTCGCGTACATTCACCTGCGCTCGAAGAAAATAACGTAATCTACCGTGTTGGGAATTTAGCAACAAAGACAAACAATTCAACAGAGCTAGATCCCGGTAGTAGCAAGGCAGAAGAGGATCAAACCTTAATTATGCTATTTGCTTCCTTAGCATTGGATGCAGTAGAAAATGGAGCCTTTTCCATGAAGAATAAAGTTATTGATGCAAATTATACCCTTGGAACTGGGCTACCACTCCGAGAGGTAAAGGAAGGTAAGGATGTAGGTTATCGTTCTCAATTACTGGGATCGGTTCACCAAGTTGAATTTTTAGTAACACCACATCATCAGGGTAAGAAAGTAAACATTAAATTTGATGAAGTAAAGGTTTATCCAGAGGGGTTTGCAGCATATGTGAATTTAATTATGGATAATGATTTAAAAGTTATTAATAAAGATTTGATTGATAAACAAATACTTATTCAAGATATTGGTGGATTGTCAACAGATATCGCGGTGATTCGTAATCGTAATGTTGACGATGATAAAGCCCAAGGATTTAATTTAGGCGTTTCTGAATCACTGGAGCAGATTAGGGAAGAAATTCGAACAAAACATGGTGTAGAGCTAGATAGTCGCCGTGATGTAGTAGATATTATTACAAGGAAAAATGACCGACATCACATCATGGTCAAAGGAAGTAGGACAAGCGTTCACGATATTACAGACCATATCCTACTTGAATTGGCTAAAAAAGAGTATCGATTCTTAAGAAACGTGTGGGTTAAGAATTCCCAATCGGAAATTTGTTACTTTGTCGGTGGTGGATCAGCAGTCTTAAAAGATTATTTAAAAGCACTTAATAATAAACTCGATGGCTTTAACATTGATTTCTTTGAAGATGAACAGGAAAGTATTTGGATGATGGCTAATGCTTATTATAAGTTAATAACTGATTTTGTAAATAAGCATGCCAAGCAAGAAAAGGAAGAGAAAGAAGCAGTAAAGGCAAAAGCAAAATAGGGTGATATAATGGCCAAAAACACAATTGAACGAGGGCAATCAATAACCTTTCGTGTTCCTTCCGATACACCGGATTATTTACTAAAGGCACTACAACGACTCAAGGAAACGGAACGGAGAAATTTTTCTAGTCAAATTGCCCAATTTGTATTACGAGGCTTAAGTGAAAGTGTTACAAAAGAGCGGGAAACGGTCACTGTCCCGCTCCCCAAACAATTAACCAAGGAACAAAAGAGTTGGTTGAAACATGAGCATTCAGAAGCATTAGTAGGTACCATTCTATATCAATTATTAAGTGATCCAATGCGAGCTACGACCTTATTGGCTTCCTTAAACAGTAATCATACGAATATTGATGAGGCACTATACTTACAAGAAAATGATATTGACACAGGTAAGCCTGTGTTGGAGGAAACAGCTCTAAAGGAAGAAATAGATTTAGATAGTTTACGTTTGGATTCGTTAGATACAAACCAACAGCAAGAGGTAATCGAAGAGGAAGAAGAGGATCCATTAAAAGACTTCTTTTCGAGTATGAATAAATAAAAGCAAGTCCTGCAGTAAGGTAGGACTTGCTTTTATTTTTATGTTCCTCTCACGATACGTTCTGGATGGGTATATACGTTCATTTGGTATCCACGAACGAATCCAATAACGGTAATCTTCAGATCCTCTGCCAGCTGTAATGCCAAATTAGTAGGTGCTGATTTAGAAATTAATATACCAATTCCCATTTTGGATAGCTTTAAAAGGACCTCTGAAGAGATACGTCCACTAAAGACAATAATTTTATCATGTACAGGAACATTGTTTACCAAAATATGCCCAAAAAGCTTATCGAGTGCATTATGCCTCCCGATATCCGTACGAACAACCATAAGTTCGTTAGTAGTAGCTAGTGCAGCATTGTGCACACCACCAGTTTTACGGAACTGACTAGAGGATTGCTGTAATTCATGCATTAAGTAAAAACACTGTTTAGCTGATATCATATGCTTGGAAAGAATAGTTTTTGCTGTCTTTACGTCATTTTTAAAATAAAATTGTCTGCTTTTCCCACAACATGAGCCAATGAAACGCTTAGAATGGTCCTGATGAAATGTAGTTGGGAGAGGATCTATTTCTATATATGCATAGCCAGTATCGATATCAATAGCTAGATCTTTAATAGCAGAATAACTACGAATTATACCTTCTGATGCTAAAAATCCAATGAGGAGCTCTTTAAGATTGCTTGGAGAGCATACCATTGTGGCAAACTCACTTCCATTTATATGAATAGTAATTGGCATTTCTACAGCCACTAGTGAGGTTTCATTTGAATCTCCTGTATTATCAAAGCGGATCATCTCCCAATTTGCTTCATTGGAACGCATGTCACTCCTCCTTTTAGTGGCTGTCAATCTCTAATTCTTCGATACGTTTTTGGGCATATTTTCTATCTTTTTGTGCATAATAGGACACAGCTTTTTCTAAAATAACTACTGTGTTATATTCGGGAATTCCAGCATATGCCTCATATACTCCTTTTGGTATAAGAACATTCCCTTCTGGCCAATGCACTTCTAAATTACTAGATTTCATTGGAGCAAACTTTGCGCGTCCGGCAAATAACCCATGTTGATTATAAACAACGATTGGCTCACCATCTTCGATATGATACTTAACGGCATCCTCTTCACTAATTAGTACATCCTCTCGTTTTGCATCATTAAAGGGATCTGTTTCACTGTAGACCATGGAATTAAACTGTTTTCCTCTTCGAGTTGTTACATAGAAATGCCCTTCGGGTTTTCTTAATTCTGGAATTTCGATTGCTATTAAATTTCCCCTGCCATCTGGAGTAGGACAAATTCCATCTTCACACAGCCAAGCGCCACCCCATTGAAAAAGATCCCCTCGTTTATGTAGGTGCTGGATGCCGTCATAATTTGGTGCAGCTTCTGCAATTTCCTTGCGAATAGCTGATGCATTGTCAAAATGAATATGTTCTTGCTTCTCTGGACATACCCGTTTAGCCAAGTCTATATAGATTTCCCACTCTGTACGGGCTTCTTCAATTCGTGGGCCCTTTATCTCTGGAGAGAAATAAACCATTCGTTCCGTAGATGTAGAGGTTCCGCCACCACGCTGTTCGTATCTAGTTCTTGCAGGTAATACGAGTACTGCTTCTTTTGCATCTGTAAGCGTGGATGTATTTAAGATAATATCCTGATGGACCCTGAGCTCGACGTTCTCAAGACATGTCTGAATAAAATCTGGATTTGGCATCGTTTCTAAGAAATTCCCACCGGATAAATAATAAAGATGAAGTTTTCGTTCATGACCATCTGGCAAGCAAGCATTTTCGAGAGACTCACCCACAATATCACCTTGCCAGGTAGGGATATCAAACTTCCAAATACCCTCTAATCGTTTTCGCTGATCATCATTCATATTACCTCCAGGTAATGAGAACGGATCGGCTCCCATTTCACCTGATCCCTGTACACCTGAATGCCCACGTATTGGCATTAGTCCACAAAACTCTCGACCGATAAAACCACGGAGTAATGCCAGATTAGCGATTTGTGATACATTGTCTGTACCGAAACGATGCTGCGTTAAACCCATTGACCAAACAAATACTGCTGACTTAGCATGTGCTAAGAGTGTAGCTAATTCAATCATTCTATTCCTAGAGAGACCAGATGATTCTTCCAGCTGCTCCCATGAATATGTATTAACGGTGGATTGTAGTTTTTCAAGGCCATTAACATGTTTACTAATAAAACCATGATCAAGCGCTGAGCCAGGTACTTCCTTCTCCATTTCGAACCAATGCTTCATAAGCCCGTGCATAAAGGCGATATCACCACCAATATGAACCTGATAAACATCGTCAGCTATTTTCGTGCCAAATAGGGCGGATTCTGCAATAGAAGGTATCCAATATTGATCCATAGAGGGTTCATGATATGGGTTGATAACAATAATTTTCGTTCCCTTTTTCTTTGCTGCATACATGTATTTGGTTGACACAGGCTGATTATTCGCAGCAACCGAACCCCAGAATATAAGAACGTCCGTTCCAATCCAATCCTTGTAATTACAAGTGGATGCACCTACACCAAGTGATCGGCTTAATGCAGTTTTGGAAGGAGAGTGGCAAATTCTTGAGGCATTATCAATGTTGTTTGTTCCAAGGAAACGCGCCACTTTTCCAAGAACATAGTATGTCTCATTCGTTATTCCACGAGAAGTCGTGTAGAAGGAAAATTGTTTCGGTTGCAAGGATTGTATTTTAGTAGCAATTGTATCTAGAGCTTGATCCCAAGAGATACGACGAAATTTACGTTCACCTTGTTTACGGATTAAAGGGTAAGGAATTCTACCAAGCTGACGTAATTCCGTGCTACTCCGATTTCGTAGCTCATCTATATCTGCATGCAGTATTTCTTTCTTAATTGCTGGCATTGTATTTAAGCGAAGAACATTTAATCTGGTAGTACAAAGGTGAGGGCCGGTTAGTGTTTGATCTTTAAGGCCTTGTACGCCAAGGGCGCAGCCATCACAAACTCCTTGTGTAAGGATACGCGTAGCGTAGGGTAGCCTATCTCTGTTTTCCCAAGCTACTTTGGCGGTATCTCGGATATGATGTGGCTTGATTTTTCCTAAACCAAAAGGAATTTTACTGACCCAAAGGGATGGGTCTGGTTTCTTCGAGAGCTTAATAGGTCCCTTATGTTTTGTTTTACCCAATCAAGATCCCTCCTATTTTATAAAGTGAGTCTATCTCTTCACTCAAACTAACCACTCGAACAATTTATATGTGAATAATGGAATATGGCAGATTGTCACAACGGGCAGTCGGTCTACGAGTCCCCTCGCCGCTGCAGAGAGGTCTCACCAGAACACGCTGTTTCTCAGGTATCGCTGCACTTCGTTTTGTCTATGGAATGAGCATTACATCTTTCCAACAGTTGAAAAGTATTCTGTGTAACTGATGGTAAGTGCATTGAGGATTCAAGAAATATATAGGTACTTCCAATCGTATCATGTAAGCGAATACATTACAAATTTGCTTTTCTGTATGATGCTACGTATCTTATCTAAAATAAATGTAAGGTAGAGTGTAAAGTTTTAACTGGTCGAAAACTTTTTACAAAATGTCAAGGTATATATAAGTAAGAACGTCATGAAGGGAGATTGTCACTGGTGGTGGATAAAGAAACCAGGCTTATTAAAAAAATAAAGAAAGGCAATCATCAGGCATTTAAGAAGCTATATGATCGATTTGCTGACTATTCGCTACGAACAGCTTTTGCCATTACAAAAAATCAGTCAGATGCATCAGATATCGTTCAGGAAACCTTTATTCGTGTCTATCGAAATATTGATTCCTATGATATGTCCAGGATCATTTAAGGCGTGGTTTTATCAAATATTAATTAATGAGACTAGGCGGTATATGAAAAAGAAAACAAAGCAAGCAAGGAGTATCGAATCAGATCAGTTACTAGATTTTTTGCACCAACAAACAGAGGAAGCATACCATTTTGATGATTTGTATCTAGCTATGGATAAATTGGAGGAAAATCATCGCACAGTAATCATATTAAAATATTTAAACGGATTTACGGAAAAAGATATTGCGGAAGTGCTTGAGTTAAATGTGAACACAGTGAAGTCTAGGCTGTTTAAAGCTAGAAAGCAATTGAAAGGTATGATGGGAGGTGCTTCTGATGAAAGATAATAACCTGTTTGATAAACAACTAGAAGCAGAACTCAAAAGGAAAACACAGCTTGATATGGACGTCAAACAAGCGATCTGGAAAAGCATTGAGGATGAATTATTCCACTCCATTACGGAACATGATAAGAATCGACGAGGAGTATGGGTAGCTGGCATATCATTAGCGGCAGTAATGCTCATTCTATTATTTGGAGTAATGACAGAGACTGGTCAGGCTATGATACAAAACTTAAAAGATTTGTTTATTGAAGAAAAGCAAGAACAGATCGACATGGAAGGTCAACAAGAGGAGCTAGATACGCACCTGGAAACAAACGAGGAGCTTCGCTATGTTATTTATCTCGATGATGATCGCTATAAGATGGATAAGGGTGGAGAAGCTGACCGAATTGAACTAAAAGAAGAGCTTCCAGACAGTTATCCAGATGTTTATATGGAAATTAGGAGAGAAGAAAATACCACAACAGAAGAAGTAGTTGCCGATATTAAAGAAACATTGAATAACGAAGAAATGGAAATTGTTGAAGAAACTCGAACAAAAAATCCTATAGAGGCAGAGTTGATACGTGGCAGGGGGAGCAAATATCCTGAATGGGACACTCCTATTTACCAATATTATGTTACAGATTCGATGAACGGGCAGGTTTTTGTTATTAAACAAGCGTATTTTTTAGAAGCAGCTGAAGGACATGGAGCTCGCTTCCATTATATTTTAGAAAGCTTTGAAATTGTGAAGTAGTTAATTTAAGGAGGATAATGCTATGTGTGGATTCGTAGGAGTACTATTAGATCAAGAGGTTCAATTCAGTAATGAGCATTTGGAAGAAATCAAACTAGCAAATCAGCTAATTAGACATCGAGGTCCGGATGATGATGGTAGCTACCATGATGATCATATAGCATTAGCCTTCCGAAGGTTAAGTATTATTGATATTGATGGAGGACAGCAGCCTTTTTCTTTTGGCAAGCAACGGTATTGGATGGTTTTTAATGGTGAGATATATAACTACAAAATAGTAAAAGAGCAATTAAAGAAAAAAGGGTATCATTTTACCACCAATTCAGATACAGAGGTTGCTGCTTTCTTATTTCTAGATCAAGGTGTTGAAGGATTCTCAGAACTTCGTGGTATGTTCGCCATATTAATCTGGGATAAAGACGAGAAAAGACTTTATGGAGCTAGGGATCCTTTTGGGATCAAACCATTTTACTACTGTGAAAATGAACATGATACTGTCTTTTCATCAGAGAAAAAGTGTATCTCTTATTTAAATAAGCAGGATGTAGTTGATCAACGAGCATTTCAGCATTACTTATCGTTTCAATACGTGCCAGATCCATTAACAATAACAGAAGGGATACAACGTTTAGCGCCTGGTCATTATTTTGTTAAGGATTGGCAAAAGCCGATACAAATCTCTAGATACTTTCATGCAAGTCTGCAACCAGTGCATAAAAATGAAAGACAGCTGATGTTTGCTATACGTGAAGTATTATTTGATTCAGTGACAGCACATATGCAAAGTGATGTCCCAGTAGGTGCTTTTTTGTCTGGTGGAATTGATTCAACAATCATAGTAGCAATGGCAAAACAAATAAATCCACAAATAAGGTAGGGTTTGACGAGGCTGGCTACTCGGAAATCGATGTAGCAAAAGAGAGTGCTGAAAAGCTTGGCGTTGAAAATATTCATCGATATATCTCAGCCCAAGCATTTGTTAGTGAACTACCAAAAATAATCTGGCATATGGATGACCCTTTAGCCGATCCAGCAAGTATTCCGCTTTATTTTGTAGCAAATGAAGCAAGAAAGCATGTTAAAGTTGTGCTTTCGGGCGAGGGTGCAGATGAATTATTTGGTGGATACAATATTTACCGAGAGGCGGAAGCATTAAGGTGCTTTCAATATATACCTAAAGGCATTATGCCACTATTCAAACGGATCGCAGATATGATGCCAGAGGGTGTGAGAGGTAAAAGCTTTTTACAGCGGGGAACTACATCACTTAAAGACAGATATATTGGCAATGCTAAGATGTTTGAAGAAGCGGAAAAACAACAGTTTATGCTGAATTATGCTAGTAACCAGTCCTATCAATCTTGGACAAAATCTTTATATAAGTGTGTAGAGGCCGCAGATCCCGTTCAAAAAATGCAATATATTGATATCCATACATGGTTATCAGGGGACATTTTAGTAAAGGCAGATCGAATGACGATGGCAAATTCATTAGAGTTACGTGTACCGTTTTTAGATAAGGCCGTTTTTGATGTTGCAAAACAAATACCCACACAATACAAGATAGCTGATGGTACGACGAAGTCTATTCTAAGAAAAGCGGTGCACGATATTATTCCAGCTCATGTGCTGAATCGGAAAAAGCTCGGTTTTCCCGTACCAATGAAATCCTGGTTACGAGATGAATTATATGAGTGGGCGAAAAATTTAATTAAAACGAGTGAAACCGATCATCTAGTTGACAAATCATTTATGTTAAATTTATTGGAGTTGCATGCTGCTAATAAGGGAGAACATGCAAGAAAGCTATGGACTGTACTTGTATTTATGCTATGGCATCAGATTTTTGTAGAAAATCGGGACGAGTTCTCGGAACTTAGACGTCAAGAGACTGGGGTTAAAAGCTCTTAACAGGTTAACAGCGTTAAAAGAAAGAATCATGATTTATCCAGCTTGATTGTGAGAGAATCTCCATACGTTTAGTCGGCAAAATTGGATTTTGGCATAGGTAATTCGTATAAATTACCTCCTAGCAGTCAAACTAACAAGAGAATAGATCGAAGGAGGCTTAATGAATGGAGTTTGCCTGGGTTTGGAAAGCGGTATTGATTGTACTAGGAGGTACATTACTTCTACGATTTGCTGGTAGAAAATCTATTTCACAAATGACCTTGACACAAACGGTTATTATGATTGGGATAGGTTCACTACTCATCCAGCCGTTAGCTGGCAAGAATATTTGGGTTACATTAGGAGTAGGAGCAGTTCTAGTACTTACGTTAATCGTTATGGAATTTGTTCAAATTAAATCAGATTTCTTTGAAAATGTTATTACAGGAAAGTCAAAATTACTTATACATAATGGTGTCATACAAGAACAACATTTGAAAAAACTACGCTTGACTGTCGATCAATTAGAAATGAACTTAAGACAACAGAACGTCACAAGTATTCGAGATGTGCAATGGGCGACACTAGAACCAAATGGTCAAGTAGGCTTTGCCTTAAAGCCAGAGGCACAGCCGGTAACGAAGAAAGAATTTCAGGAGCTAGCTAATGAGTTAAAAAATGCGTTACAGGCAAATGCTCCGAACCAACAATTGTATGAAATAACGAAGCACTTACAAAGCTTAAATGAGCAAATGAAGCAAACTTCAAATGAAGATGATCTGTTTAAAGAAGTAGAAAATCGTAAGCATGACAAAAACGCATCCCCCCCACGCCGTTTAGATTAACCTAACGGGTGCGGAAGTTATCTCCTCTAAATTTTAAAGAATATGGGGCTCGGACAAAAGAATTTTTAGCGATGTAAACCCCAAACTATATCTGAAATATTTCAGATGAAGTTTGGGGTTATTGTTTTGGAGACAGGTAGTTCATTCGTCGCTTAGTCAAATGCTTCGCTTTCCGCGAGCGCGTCTTCAGAACGCGATTTTTCCGTTACTTCAAACAATAAAGGTAAACAAAAACCCCACAGATTGAAGTTTCACTTTATTTATCATCGGTACTTTTTGTATGGATGTAGATGGTTGAACTACGGTAATGCTTGGATGCGCGAATATCAACAGTAGCGGCCTTAATAAAGGACCATGCTAAAAGTGCCATGATGAAAATAACAGGAAAAGCTGCCACGATACTTGCTGTTTGTAATGTTTCCAAATCGCCGACAAACATGAGTACCATTGGAAGAAGACATAGGGTAAATGCCCAAAATAGCCGATTCCACCGAAGCGGTTCAGATTGAATTTTCTTTTGCACCACAGCTGCCAAAATGAATGATGAGGAATCAAAGGTAGTTGCTAAAAATATAATGGCCAATACCGTAAAAACACCAATCATCATTTTAGCTAATGGCAGCTGTTCTAAAATAGCAATAATTGCGGCAGGCGCACCATGTTCATTCATAAAACCGATCACATCAAATTGTCCGCTTAATTGTAAATACAACCCGAAATTTCCGAGAATACCGAAAAACAAAATGGAGCCGAAAGTTCCGTATATCATAGTTCCTAAAACCATCTCACGTATGGTACGTCCTCTGGAAATACGTGCAACAAATAATCCAACAAACGGTGCGTAGACAACCCACCATGCCCAATAAAATACCGTCCAGGATTCAGGAAATCTTGTTTCTTCAAATCCAGCTAAATTAGCGAATGGCTCAAGCCAGGTAGCCATTTTAAAAAAGCTATCGGCTACCTGTCCGACACTAGTAAAAGTAGTCTCGGTAATGAAAAGTGTAGGTCCAAAGATAAAAACAAATAAAAGGACAAAAATGGCAAGCCATAAGTTAATATCACTTAGTACTTTAATTCCCTTTGTAAGGCCGGAATAGGCACTGATAGCAAAAATTAGTGTGCAAATCAACATAACGATAGCTTTTAGACCTAAGGTGACAGGAATGCCGGTTAAGTTGTTGATACCTTCTGCGATCATAGGTGTGCCTAAGGCTAACGTAGTACCAGCACCGCCTAATAATCCAAACATAAACAGTACATCAATGATAATGCCAATTGGCGTATCAATCCATTTTCCAATGACAGGTCTGACCGCTTCGCTAATTTTTAATACAGATGTCTTACGAACATAATAAAAGTAGGCAATAGGTAATGCCGGTAATGTATAAATCGCCCAAGCTATTGGGCCCCAATGAAATATACCATAGGAGGCTGCCCACGGAATTGCTGCTGCCGACTCAGGAGCTATACCGAATGGGGGTCCTTGATAGTAATAGGCCCACTCGATCATTCCCCAATAGAGAATACTCGATCCTATTCCCGCTGCAAATAGCATGGCCGCCCAAGAGAAACTCCCGAACTCTTTATCGTCCTGCTTCGTTCCTAACTTAATATTACCGAATTTACTAATGGCAACATATAAAAGAAAAACAAAACATAATAAGCCAAGTGCTAAGTAGAGGAACCCGAACTTACCAGTCATAAAGCTGTTAGCTGCATTGACAAGCTCCGCACCGGCCTCTGGGAAGAAGATTAAGGGTAAACATACACATAATAAAAGAATTAAAGCACTGATAAATGTACGCCAATCGATTAGCTTTGTCTTCATAAAGAATCATCCTTTCTACCATCAATATGTAGTATTCTTATTATCTGATGTTACAGAAGGGGGCGTTTATCCAGCGATAAAAATTTATTTTGTTCCATCGACAAACCATGGAGATGCCCTTACTCCTTCTCGGATAAGCGTACAGGTCATAACAAAGCACCAAAATTGAAGTATTGCTTTAAATGGAGGTAAACTTACTTGAATAAGGGTTTACTACTGCATATCAATCTGATCGTATGTATGTATTAAGATTTACACATAGGAATAATTCATACATTAGATATTTGTCTTGAATATCTGATCAGAAGAAATTTAATATACAAGGTTGTAAGACGTCTATGACTGTTAGCCTGTTCTCTATCATAGGGAATATTTTCTATTAAATTTTTAAAGCAGTTTCTAGCATTGTTTTATCTCAATTTTGACCGTTTTTGAACGTTCTGTCGTCTCTATTTTTTCGCTAAAATGATTGCATTCCGGAATGTTATATGCTAAGCTTTTAACACAATATATCGTAAAACTGTTAAGAAACAAATACTATATATAGTGTTTTTATGATATTTAAGTAACCGATTTCGTGTTAGAAAATTGAGATTGTTGAGAACCCAAAAGGATCAAGAATTCTATCCTCACGAGATACAGCGGTTTTTTATTTTTGCATGATAATTATTAAAATTAATAGATATTCATTTTTTACTAGGATCTGTTTCATGTCCTGCGAAAAAGGTTAACGACAGGGGCGTATTTCTTACTAGATCGCTGAACAGGATTTAGAAGCAGTTAAAGGGAGGATTATAGATGATCATTGAATTGACATCGAATAAAGAGAAACTTATAGAAGTAATTGATAATGCTGCGCAAGGACTAGCTATTCACACAGAAGCATACAAGCAAAAAGCGTTTAAAACCATACATGAGGATACACCAATTGAAAAAGCAATTGATATGCTTGTTAAAAATGCATTGGAAAATATTGATGAATCTGAACCAGAATGGACATATCTAGCAAGCCGTATTTATTTACAAGAACTGTATCGTCAAGCAGGTGAGAATCGTCAATATGATGGACATGCAAAGTATGGCGATTTCTACGCATTATTAAACATGCTTACGGATAAAAAGATTTATAAGCCTACATTACTTGATACGTATACAAAAGAAGAGATTGATTATTTTGCACAACAAATAAACGCAGCAAAAGATTTATCATTTACATATCTAGGATTATATACGTTAGCAACTCGTTACCTTGCAACGGATCATGATAAGAACGTTTTTGAACTTCCGCAAGAACGTTGGATGGTTATTGCAATGACGTTAATGCAACATGAGGATAAGGCACATCGTACGGAACATGTCTTGGAAGCTTATTGGGCACTAAGCAATCTCTATATGACAGTTGCTACACCGACACTTGCGAACGCAGGTAAGACTCATGGCCAACTTTCAAGCTGTTTTATTGATACAGTAGATGATAGCTTACAATCAATTTACGACAGTAACACAGACATTGCTAAGCTATCGAAAAACGGTGGTGGAATTGGCGTATATATGGGTAAGATTCGTAGCCGCGGTAGCTCTATTAAAGGATTTAAAGGTATGTCGAGTGGTGTTGTCCCATGGATTAAACAATTAAACAATACAGCAGTAAATGTGGATCAGCTAGGAACCAGAAAAGGTGCAATTGCTGTATATTTAGATGTTTGGCATCGTGATATTGAAGCATTCCTTGATCTTAAGCTAAATAATGGGGATGATCGCATGCGTGCCCATGATATCTTTACAGGTGTAACACTTCCAGACCTATTTATGGAACAGGTAGAAAAACGTGAAGACTGGTATTTATTTGATCCACATGAAGTTCGGCAAGTAATGGGCTATTCATTAGAGGACTTTTATGATGAAGCAAAAGGAAACGGTACGTGGCGTGAAAAATATCAAGAATGTGTGGAATCCGATCAGTTAACAAAGCGAAAAATACCAGCGATCGATATTATGAAGCGCATTATGAAGTCACAGCTTGAATCAGGTACACCATTTATGTTTTACCGTGATGAAGTAAATCGTCAGAACAGTAATAGTCATAATGGAATGATCTATTGTTCTAATCTATGTACAGAAATTACACAAAACCAATCTCCATCTGAATTTATGGAGGAATTTCTTGAAGGTGAGAGCACGATCGTCAAGAAATATCAATCAGGAGATTATGTGGTTTGTAATTTAAGTTCGATTAATTTGGGTAAGGCTGTTCCAGACGAAATATTAGAACGGTTAATTAAAATTCAAGTGCGTATGTTAGATAATGTGATAGATATCAATAATTTACCGATTATGCAGGCGCAGTTAACGAACAAAAAATACCGTGCTATCGGACTTGGAACATTTGGTTGGCACCATTTATTAGCAAGAAAGAATTTGCAATGGGAAACCGATGAAGCAGTAAACTATGCGAATGATTTATACGAAAAAATTGCTTTCTTGACAATTAAGTCCAGCATGGAATTAAGTAAAGAAAAAGGAAGCTATCCAGCGTACGAAGGCAGTAAGTGGAGCTCAGGAGAATATTTTGATTTGAAGGGTTATCATAAAGGCGAGTGGCTAACATTAAAAGAAGCTGTTAAAGAACACGGTATGCGTAACGGCTATTTAATGGCAGTTGCACCGAACTCAACAACAGCAATGATTGCTGGCTCAACAGCTAGTATTGACCCAATCTTCAAGCCGTTCTATAACGAAGAGAAGAAGGATTTTAAAATTCCTGTCACTGCACCAGATTTAACGCATGAGACATATAATGTATATCGACGTTCTGCTTATATTGTGGATCAGCGTTGGTCTGTAAAACAAAATGCTGCAAGACAAAAGCATATTGATCAAAGTCTATCATTTAATTTTTATGTTCCGAATACGATTAGAGCTTCCGTGTTACTGGACCTTCATTTACAAGCTTGGAGAGAGGGCTTAAAAACTACCTATTACGTTCGATCCACCTCAAGTGAAGTTGAGGAATGTGAGTGGTGTCAAAGTTGAGGGCGTTAATTGCGTACTTGACATATAGTGGTAATACACAAGAAGTAGCTACGATTATTGAAGATGCCTTAAATCAGGAAGGGTTTACTACGGCGGTTCACCGAATTGGAATTGACCCGCCGATACGTCCATCCGAATATGATATACTATTTATCGGCACCTTTACTTGGGATAAAGGAAGTACACCAGAGGAAGTAAAAGATTTTATACTGGAAGTAGGCTATAAACCAAGTAATGTTGCCATATTTGGAACGGGAGATACACAGTTTGGCGGAGACGACTTATTTTGTAGAGCAGTTGATAAATTAAGTCATTTTTATAACAGTCCATGGCAGGGGTTGAAGGTTGAACAATCCCCACGTGGTTTACAAGAATCAAAAGTGAAAGACTGGGTGGAAGGAGTACTGCATCATGTCAAAAGTCATGCTTGAAAAAGCGAAAACATTAGAGCCACTAAATCCAAATAAGTCCACGGGGATTTTTGGAGGTAAATCAAGTGGTATTCTGAATTGGAATGATATTGCTTATCCACACTGGTATAAAATGTACAAGCGACTTGTCGGAAATTATTGGCAAGCAGATGAAGTGAATATGCAGAGCGATATCAAACAATTTCCTTCTTTATCAGAAGAAGAACAAGATGCATATCTAAAAATTATTGGATTGTTATCAACATTAGATGCACCACAAACGAGAACAGCATTATTACTATCTTTATATGCAACAGATCCATCGGTTCAATCGATTATGGCAGTAATCGCACAGCAGGAAGCTGTGCATAATGAAAGTTATTCCTATGTTCTATCCTCTGTTGTCTCACTAGACGAACAGAATAAGTCCTTTCAATTAGGAAGAAAGGATCCCATTTTACTTAAACGTAATGAAAATCTAATTAAGCAATATAACGCATTTGTTGAAGAGCCATCGATTGAAAATATTTTAAAAACGATGGTCTATACATCGCTATTAGAAGGGATGTTCTTCTATTCCGGCTTTGCATTTTTCTATAATCTAGCACGCCATAATAAGATGGTTGGAACTTCTACGATGATTAGTTATATTAATAGGGATGAGTTAGAGCATGGTCGATTTATTTCGGAGCTATTCCGTGCGACATTGGCTGAAAATCCAGAATATAACACGGAATCATTTACACAATGGGTATATGATCACTTCAAAGAGTCCGTAGAATTAGAGATTGAATGGTCTAACTATGTATTAGGTAATGTAGAAGGCATTGATTTAGATGAAATGGCAGGTTATATAAAATATCGTGCAAATAAAATGCTTCGTATGATGGGGTTACAAGATATTTATCCAGATCACTTGGATAATCCACTAAAATGGATTAGAGCTTATGTGGATAATTTTGATGGAACAAAAACAGATTTCTTTGAACAGAAATCACGTCAATATACTAAGACAAGTGACCTAAACGGATTTGATGATTTATAAAAAAGAAATCGACGATATCGCCGATTCCTCAAGCTGTCGAGAAATTCGACAGCTTATTTTATAAGTTAAGAAAGTATAAAATCGGTGCAATGACTGCGTTAAGCCAAGTAGTTATTTTGAAATGTTTGATGTATATTGGCAATGCTCCGACTAATTACTTCTCTTTCCGCGGGCACGGCCTCAACTAACTTTGCAAAGAAGAACACGTTGCAAAGTGGATTTTCGGCTCGCGCTAATCCCGCAGGAGTCTACGTAATTAGTCTCCGCTATGAGAAGGTGCAACAATTCT
>NZ_JAWDHA010000058.1:0-27723 GCF_034190895.1 Virgibacillus sp. M23
CGAAGGCCGGCCACTTCAACTCCTGTGGGAAATGTTTGACCTGAAGATCCACTTTTTTGAGCGGGTTTTGCTAAAAAAGTTAGCGGAAGGACAAACCCCACGGAAAGGGAAGTGGGCAGCCGGAGTGGTGGTCAAGCAGTAGCTATTATGGAATAATAGCTACTAGAGGGAGCGTAAATCTGAGCATTTAGTGATAAGGACTGAGCGAATTTTGCTCCGTTTTTTTAGGTTTGCCCATTATGGCGTGGTGGGCTCCAATGGGGTGAAAGTCTCTCAGTACGACCTAGTAGTGATAAGTACATAGCCAAAAGCAAGGGTGTCCATGCTGCTGAAGGATCCAGTACTAGATAAGGGTGTAGGAAATATGACGTTATATTTGAGTATGCATATATATACAATCTAATGTCGAGTTGAGTCATCTTGTTTTTTCTGTCTACAATAGAGTAAAGGGGGCGCTTACATGAAGAACAAAATATCAATTATTGGTGTACCAATGGATTTAGGTCAAAGCCGCCGTGGAGTGGATATGGGGCCTAGTGCTATGCGCTACGCAGGCGCTATTGAAAAATTAGAAGAATTAGATTATCAAATCCATGATCTCGGTGATATCCCGATTAATCGTCCGGATAAACCTACGACGGATAATAGTAGTAATTTAAAAAATTTAGCTCAAGTGGTTGAGGCAAATCAAAAGCTAGCAGAAATGGTAGATAAAGAAATAGAAAAGAGACATTTTCCTTTAATATTCGGCGGAGATCATAGTATTGCAATTGGTAGTTTAGCCGGGATATCCAAGCATTATGAAAATCTTGGTGTGATATGGTATGATGCACATGGTGATTTAAACTCTGGAGAAACTTCACCATCAGGTAATATCCATGGTATGCCGCTAGCTGTTAGTTTAGGAATTGGTCATGAAAAGCTAACAAATATTTTAGGGTTTGCGCCAAAGATTAAACCAGAGAATATTGTGATTATTGGTGCACGCTCACTCGATCCTGGCGAAAGAGAGTTGATTCGCGACAGGGGGATCAAGGTCTATACGATGCATGAACTAGATCGAATGGGAATGCCAAAGGTTATGGAAGAAACGATTTCTTATTTGAAAGAACGTACGGATGGAGTGCATTTAAGCTTGGACCTTGACGGGCTTGATCCATCAGAAGCTCCAGGAGTAGGAACACCAGTTATAGGTGGTATTACTTATAGAGAAAGTCATCTGGCAATGGAAATGCTTGAAGAATCAAAACTACTGACGTCTGCAGAGTTTGTCGAAGTCAATCCAATTTTGGATGAAAAAAATAAAACTGCTACTGTTGCTGTCGGATTAATGGGATCACTTTTTGGAGAAAAATTGAAATAATAAAATGAATAGCAGTGGTGAAATTTTCGATCAATAAAAAAGACATTAAATTTCAAACTGGAAATTTGATGTCTTTTTTTACCCTAATTTCTCTATTTTTATTGTGTTGTAACGTGATGTTTTGTGAATACATACATATTATTTACTGTTATGAAGATATTCATTAATGAGCTGGTCTAGCTTCATACTAGAAGAGATGACAGCTTCGGAAGTTAATGCATGTGAGTTACTCAGAGATATCATTTCTTCTCGACATTTTTCGATTTTTTCCAATAAAACATAATTACTCACAAAACTATCCTCCTATCTAGTATACTATAATAGGAGAGTAGCCAAATTTTTGCAATCATAAACATAGATAATTTTTCTGTTATTTTTTGAAACCTTTTCGAGGAGTTATTCGTAACATGAATACCGCATAGTTGGCGGAGGTACCAATATGGATGAAATGATAAGAGAGAGAATAAAACAAGTGAAAAAAGGAGATCAATCAGCTTTTGAGGATGTGGTCTCATTCTTTCAAAACAAGATTTATCAGCATTGCTATCGAATGCTTGGTAATGCACACGAGGCGGAAGATATAGCGCAGGAAGCTTTTATTCGTGCATATGTAAATATCCATTCGTTTGATGACCGCAGGAAGTTTTCAACATGGTTATATCGTATTGCTACAAACCTAACGATTGACCGTATTCGAAAACGGAAGCCGGATCATTACCTTGATGCAGAAGTAAAGGGGACAGAAGGATTAAATATGTACTCTCAATTGGCTGATAACGGCCGTCTGCCAGAGGAAGAGGTGGAAGGGTTAGAGCTACAACGCTATATTCAACAGGAGATCATACAGCTTCCTCCGAAATATCGAAGTATCATTATGCTTCGGTATATTGAAGAATTTTCCCTTCAGGAGATAAGTGAAATCCTAGACATCCCTTTAGGAACGGTAAAAACCCGAATCCACCGAGGAAGGGAAGCTTTACGGAAAAAGCTTCGTCACGTGTAAAGGAGTGTGACTCACTTGAAATGTAATAATGAAGCTGTAGAATTAATGCATAAATATTTAGACGGTGATATTACCAAAGAGCAAGAGCAAACACTTAGTCAGCATTTAGAGAGCTGCGATGCATGCCAAAGGCATTTTCATGAGTTAAAACGAACCATTACGTTTATTCAAAGTGCAGAACAAATAAAAGCACCAGCGAATTTCACAGCTACTGTTATGGAAAAGCTTCCTACAGAAAAGAAACGAATAAAATATACAAGGTGGTTTAAGGCTCATCCAATGCTTACAGCAGCAGCCATCTTTTTCGTATTTATGCTAAGTGGAATGCTTTCCGTTTGGAATCAGGATAGTGAGCTAGTTGTTTCCAAACAGGAGGACTTGGTCATTAATGGGGATACAGTTATTGTGCCGCAGGATGTGACCGTAGATGGAGACTTACTAGTAAAAAATGGAAATCTCATTATAAATGGTACCATTGATGGAAATGTGACACTCATCAACGGTAAGCTGATAGAAGAACCAATTGAAGGTGAAGGACTGATGGCTTCAGTTGGAGAGGTAAACGGAGAATTAAAGCACGTTGATCAAGTTTTTGAATGGATATGGTACTCAATTAAACAACTGTTTCAAAGTGTTTTTGCATTATGAGGCTACAATAGATTAGTCTGAATATCGGCATTCCGATTTCAGGCTTTTTCTTATACCGTCAAAGTAGTTGATTACTTGCTTACTTTAGAGTGATATCATACATGTTACTGGTAAAATTATGTTATAATAATAACGTTATGGTCACAATGAAACTAGTGTTTAGAAATTTTTCGTAGAAGGATGTGTAATCATGCTTGATGGGGGATTCGACCTGATACAGCTCCTAAGGATAGGCGTAGATATTGCTCTCGTCTGGTATGTTATATATAAATTAATCATGCTAATCAGAGGAACGAAGGCAATCCAGCTTTTAAAAGGAATTGCTGTAGTATTGGCTGTATGGCTTATTAGTATTGTTTTAAATTTACAAACCGTTCAATATTTTACCAATCAGATAATTGAATGGGGACTTATTGTCATCATTATTCTGTTCCAGCCTGAACTGAGAAGAGCGCTAGAACAACTGGGTAGGGGTAATATATTTGGACGAAGCTCACGCTCAGAAGAAGAAATAATTGAACAAAATATTGAAGCGATTATTCAGTCTTGTAATTATATGGCAAAACGACGGATTGGTGCTCTCATCTCGATTGAACGCGAGACAGGCATTGGCGATTATGCGGAGACAGGTATCCCAATTGATGGCAAGCTGACACATCAGCTTCTTACAAATATATTCACTCCAAACACACCATTACATGATGGTGCGGTGATCTTAAAAGGAGATATTATCACTGCCGCAGCATGTTATCTACCATTATCGGAAAGTCCTTTTATTTCCAAAGAACTTGGTACTAGACACCGTGCTGCAATGGGAATTAGTGAAGTTACTGACGCTTTAACTATAGTTGTATCGGAGGAAACAGGTAATATTTCATGTACAAAAAATGGTGAGCTACATAGAGAGCTTGACCAAGAAGGTCTTCGTACATTATTACGAGAGAATTTGTCATTAAGCTTAAAAGCCCCTAGTAAAAAGTCAAAAAAGAGGAGGGGAAACAAAAATGGATAATTGGTTTAGAAGTAAATGGTTTGTCCGTGTCGTTTCCTTGGCCTTTGCGGTGTTGTTTTATGTCTTTGTGTCTGTAGAAGTACAAAATAGACCAAATAATGATGGCTTAACGTTTCCATCGGGGGACAGCTCTCAAGAATTACAGACTTTAGATGATGTGCCAGTAAATATTAAAATTGATAACGAAAAATATGTGGTTAGTGGTGTTCCTGAATACGTATCTGTTTCCATGGAAGGGTCTGCTGGCTTCCTCACTCCTACAATTAAAAATAGGAATTTCAACGTATATGTTGATTTACAAGGATTAAAAGCTGGAGAACATACCGTGGAATTACAACATGATATTTCTAGCGAATTAGATGTTTATATTGAACCAAAGCGGATTGATGTAACCATTGAAGAGAAAGCAACGAAAGAATTCAATGTCATGGTTGACTTCTTAAATGAAAGTCAAATTGCTGAAGGTTATGAGCTAGGTGATTACGAAGTTAATCCTAAAACCGTAACGATTACCAGTGCCAAAAGCGTAATTGATAAGATTGGTATTGTAAAAGCATATGTCGATTTATCTAATTTGGATAAGCCAATTAATAATCGGGAAGTACCTGTTAATGTTTATGATAATCAAGGTAGTGAATTAAACGTGAATGTTGAACCAGGGAATGTTATCATTTCTGCGGATATAGATAATCCGAGCAAGAAAGTACCACTAAGTTTAAAGACGAGTGGGAAGTTGCCGGAGGGCTATGCATTATCATCGATTTCTGCTAATGTAGAGGAAGTGGAAGTGTTTGCAAGCAATAGCTTGCTCCAAAATATTGACGAGATTACAACGGAAGACATCGATTTGTCGAAGATTGAACAATCAGGTACAATCGAGGCGAAGTTAGCCTTACCAGAGGGAGCAAGCGCACCTGGAGTAGAGAATATTAAAGTGGATGTAGAAATAGAACAAACGAAAACCATTAAAGCTTTACCAATTAATGTAGAATCTCTGGGAGATGGACAAGAAGTATCCTTTATCGATCCATCCAATGCAGAGTTAGACATCACAGTTACTGGAAATCAAGCAGACATTGCAAAGCTAAAAGCTGATGATTTCCAAGCATCAATAAATGTGGAAGGTCTGGACGTTGGGGAGCATGATGTCCCAATAACGATTGAAGGACCCGATGGAGTAACCGTTGAAGCTGAATTCGAACAAGCTACGATTGAAATAAGTGAATCTTAATATAGGATTGCTCTCGCTTGATAAACGGTGAAAAGGATATAAAGGAGAGAAACTCACATGGGAAATTATTTTGGAACAGATGGAGTACGCGGAGTAGCAAATAAGGATCTTACTCCAGAATTAGCCTTTAAGTTAGGGCGTATTGGTGGTTACGTATTAACAAAAGAAACGCAGCGACCTAAGATCATCATTGGTCGTGATACGCGGATATCTGGCCATATGCTTGAGGGAGCACTGGTAGCCGGATTACTTTCTATCGGTGCAGAAGTAATGAGACTAGGTGTTATTTCCACTCCAGGTGTTGCGTATTTAACCAAAGCAACTAGTTCACAAGCTGGTGTAATGATCTCAGCCTCTCACAATCCTGTTGAAGATAATGGAATTAAATTCTTTGGTCCAGACGGCTTTAAACTAACAGATGATCAAGAAAATGAAATTGAAGCGCTTATGGACGGAGAAGACGAGTTACCACGTCCGATTGGTGCCGATGTTGGGAGCGTCAACGACTATTTTGAAGGCGGTCAAAAGTATCTATCCTTCTTAAAAGATACGGTTGATAATGATTTTGGCGGATTAAAAATAGCTTTTGACTGTGCACACGGTGCTACATCAAGTTTGGCTACACATTTATTTGCTGATTTAGAAGCGGATATCTATTCTATCGGCTCATCTCCAGACGGATTGAATATTAATGATGGTGTTGGGTCTACACATCCGGAGAAGCTTCAAGCTTTTGTGAAAGAGAAAGATGCTGATATTGGTCTAGCATTTGATGGCGATGGTGACCGATTAATTGCTGTTGATGAAAAAGGAAATCTTGTAGATGGCGATCAAATCATGTTTATATGTGCTAAATATATGAATGAAAAAGGAGCCCTTCGTCATAATACGGTCGTTTCTACGGTAATGAGTAATATCGGTTTTTATAAAGCATTGGAAGAGAATGGCATGCGTAGTGATAAAACAGCAGTAGGGGATCGCTATGTGATGGAGGAAATGCGAAAAGGTGGATACAATCTTGGTGGTGAACAATCTGGACATATTATCTTTCTAGATTATAACACTACGGGAGATGGCATGCTGTCAGCGTTACAATTAGTAAATGTAATGACGGAAACTGGTAAGCCGCTGTCAGAGTTAGCAGAAGAAATGACCATTTATCCGCAAATACTTAAAAATGTAAGAGTCTCTGACAAGAAAGAAGCATTAAATCATCCAGAAATAAAGAAAGAGATTGCAGCAGTAGAAGAGGAACTTGGAGAACAAGGACGTGTCTTAGTAAGACCATCTGGTACCGAACCACTGGTGCGGGTAATGGTTGAATCACCAACGAAAGAAGAATGTGAGAAATATGTTAATCAAGTCGTAGCTGTAATTGAAAGACTGCTTGGAACAAATCATTAATTTTAAATAGTAACTACTAAAAGCCGCCGCTTAATGGGCGGCTTTTAGTATGTATGGATAGTAACTTTTCAATGTTCTTGACAACCATTTTTGTTCCTACTATAATTTGGTTGCTCAATCAAAAAAATGATCAATTGATCAGGAGTTGTGATATATGAATGATAGACAATCCTTTATTGCTGAAGCTAGAAGAGAACAAATTATAAAGGCAGCAATTGAAGTTCTTGAAGAGATTGGTTATGTAAGTGCCAGTTTATCTAAAATAGCTAAAAAAGCAAACATTAGTACTGGCCTTATTTCGTATCATTTCTCGGGAAAAGAAGATTTGATGAATAGTACGCTTGGTTATCTGATTCAGAACGAATTTTTATTCATTCGTAAAAGGGTAGAGCAAAATAGTAAAGCGGAGGAAAGATTAGCAGCTTATATAGATGCAAGTTTAGATTATCAGTTGAAGCATCTTTCAAATAATATTGCTCTAATAGAAATTGTTTTTCATGCACGCACAGATGAATATGTACCTTATTATCTGTTAGAGGAAGAAGAGGGAGATCCAATAACGATATTATTAAAGGATATCTTACAAATGGGACAGACGAATAATGATTTTGCTAAATTTTCCGTTAAAACAGTAGTAACTATTATACGAGGAGCTATTTCAGAGTTTATGCTATCCAATGATTCTAAACAAAGTACGGAACAATATGGAGAAGAATTAAAAAACATGGTATTTAAAATGGTGAAGTAGTGGAGGGAGGAAACAACATGCTAAATGAAGAGACAGTCTTAGGATTAAAGCGATTCGATAAGTTGTTTATCATTGTCATTTCTATTACCGTTGGTGGGCTGCTTGGCTGGTTTATTCCTGTCATCATTGATTGGGTATTAGAGCTGCCATTTGTACCGATGGAAGGTATTATTTCTATAATTGATTCATTAAATCATTTTTGGGTTTCGGTTGTTGCTACAATTGTAGGCGTTATTGCAGGTATCGCTTTTATAGTTTATGTCTTTCATGTAACGCTGAAGGTGAAGGTATCCGATAAACAGATTACTTTAATTCTTGGAGAGATGAGAAGGGATATTCATAAGCAGGCTATTTCTGCAATTTTTATGGAAAATAAAACCTTGATTATTCTTGGAGAAAATAGTAAAGAAATTTTCCGAGAAGACTTGGAGGTTAAAAAGGAAGAGGCAAAGGAAGCCTTTTTATATTATGGTTACCCTTGGAAGAACGAAGACCCTTTTATAAAGGATTATCAACGCTGGGAATTGGGTAATAATCAATATCCTTCCGATATTAATTCTATTCTATACGCTAGAGAACGAGCATTAAAGGAGGATAATGAGGAGGAAGCAAAGCAATTACGTGAAGATTTGGCCAAGCTAGGTGTAGTAATCCAAGATAAACAAAAAGCACAGTATATTCGTTTAATAAAACAGGGGTGAATAAATTCGTGCACCCCACAATGCATTCCAATTTTAGATAGAATCTACATGCTATTTAGCCCCACAATCTGTTCATCTTTCTATAATAGAGAAGAACAAAATGAAGACAGGAGGTAGTAAGCATTGATAACAATCTTAACCGTCGATGATGATGCACATATCCGTGAACTGCTTCGATTCTATTTACAAAAGGAAGGATATCAAATTATTGAGGCCGAAGATGGTCAAGCAGCATTGAAGCAATTAGCGAAGCGACAAGTTCATTTGGCAATTGTAGATATCATGATGCCGCAAATCGATGGATATCAGCTTTGTAAAGAAATTCGTACCGATTATGATATCCCTGTTCTGATGCTTACCGCAAAAGGTGAACTGACAGATAAGGAGAAAGCATATATGGCTGGTACAGATGATTATATTGTAAAGCCGTTTGAACCAAAGGAAGTTTTGTTTCGAATTAAAGCATTGCTCCGCAGGTTCCAAATGCAACATAATGAAAAAATACAACTTGGCAATACAGTGATTGATCGAAAAAGCTATGAGGTTCATACACAAGGGAAGACAATCATACTCCCATTAAAGGAATTTGAACTGTTGGCACAATTGGCGAGTTATCCGAATCGAATATTTTCTAGAGAACAGTTGATTGAATTGGTATGGGGATCAGATTATCCAGGTAATGACCGAACAGTAGATGTACATATTAAGCGACTTCGCGAGAGATTTACCTCAGTGCAGAACGACTTTTCCATTCAAACCATTCGAGGGCTTGGTTATAAATTAGAATTCATTCGTGATGCAGGTGTTCACTAATGCGGACACTTTATGTACGAATTATTGTTACAACGATGGCTATCATGATTACTAGCTCCATTATCGCATTTATTGCTAGTAACGTTTACTACCAGCATGTATTAAAACCAGAAAATGATAAAAAGGTTACTCATATGGCTAACAATATTGTTGATCTTTACAATGGTAGTGATCAATCGATTGGTCATTTTTTAAGGGATATGGCAGATTTAGGATACTCCTTTTATTTAATTGATAATGATGGCCAGAGCAAGACATTTGGCAAACCATTTGATACAACAGAATTGCAATCATCGGTTGTACAGGATGTCTTAAGCGGTAACATATACCACGGCATTGCAAATTATCCTTGGCAGCCCTTTGTAACCGGATTTTTTGATCATGCACTTTCAAATACCATTGGCTTGCCGATAAATGCTAATGACGATAGCTTTGCCTTATTTGTTCGACCAAATTCCGTGCAGCAATTTGGTGAAATGCGTATCTTTTTTGCAGTTATTATTGGACTTGCCTTGTTTTTTAGCTTCTTGTTTGTGCTTTTTAGTACACGCTGGATTGTAAACCCAATTCAGTCATTAACAGTGGCTACGAAAAAAATTGCAGCAGGTAATTATCATATAAAATTAGCTGTTAACCGTAAGGATGAGATTGGACGCTTGGCAAGAAATTTTTCAACCATGAGTGAGAGTTTACAAAAAACAGAAGAAAAAAGACAGGAATTTGTTGCAAGCGTCTCCCATGAAATTCAATCTCCACTTACATCAATTCAAGGGTTTTCACAAGCCCTTCAGGAGGAGAACCTTTCCAACGAAGAACGCATTCATTATCTATCCATTATTGAAAAAGAGAGCAAACGATTATCTGTACTTAGCAGGCAACTGCTTACCTTATCTCAGCTGGATCAAGGCAATAATGAGCTGGAGCGTATTCCATTTGATCTATCGGAGCAGATGAAGGAAATATTATTTACACTTGAATGGCAGTGGCGCCAAAAAAATCTATCGATAGAATGGGATGCTAAGCCAACGGTTATTAACGGCGATCCTAAATTATTACATCAAGTATGGATGAATGTTATAACAAATGCCATTCGTTATACATTGAAAGAAGGAAAGATATCAATAACTGTAAAAAAAGGGAAAGCGAATGTTGAAGTTATTATTACGGACACAGGTATTGGAATTTCTCAAGAAGATATCCCTCAAATCTTTGATCGGTTTTATAAAGCTGATAAAGCTAGAACGCGAAAAGCAGGTGGAACAGGTCTGGGATTAGCCATTACAAAGAAAATTGTAGAATTACATGCTGGAACAATCATGGTTAAGAGTGAAGAAGGGCAAGGAACAGCGATTATTATAACGCTACCGCAATAGTAACGAATCGTTCATCTTCTGTTCATACAAAAGGTCTATATTAGAAGCAGAAGAGGAGGGAAGTGCAATGTTTCTTGCAATTCGAGAGTTACTATTTGCGAAAACTAGATATATATTAATTGGTCTCATTATGGTTTTAACGGCTAGTCTAATCTTTATTATTTCGGGGTTAGCTCAAGGTCTATCTGCTGATAATGCGTCCTCGATTCAAGAGCTGCAAGCGGATTTGTTAATCTTAACAAAGGATGCAGAGGGAGAACTTACAAAATCCTTTATTCCAATGGGCGAGGCGCAAGAGATTGTAGACAATCAAGGTGATGAGCATGCTAGTACTTTAGCCATTCGGATGATGAATGCCACCAGAAATAACAGTCAACAGCAACTAGATATTGCAATGTTTGCAACAGAACCTGATAGTATGCTGATGCCAAAAATAACGGAAGGAGTTTCTCCAACAAATCAAAAACAAGTAGTAGCCGACACTACATTAAAGCAGGAGGGTGTAAAGCTTGGCGATAAATTGACAATTGGGGAAGCCTCTTACATTGTGTCAGCTTTTACATCAGGTCAACGATACAGTCATACTCCCGTTGTGTTTATTCATAATCAAGGCTTAGATCAAGTGAATGCAATTGCTGTACAAGGCGACGCCCATGTAGAAGGGTCATTTGATGTAATGACAAAAGAAGATGCACTTCAGGGGATTCCTAGCTATTCGCAGGAACAGGCATCGCTAAATATGATGATCATTTTCTTATATGTCATTGCTGCATTTGTGCTGGCTGTGTTTTTCTATGTCATCACACTACAAAAAAGGGAACAGTTTGGGGTGTTAAAAGCATTAGGTGCTAATAACAGCTACTTGATTCAGGGGTTAATGGGGCAAGTAGTATTACTTGCCGTTGTATGTATCGCATTAGGAGCAGCGATTACGGTTGGAATAGGTGCGTTATTCCCTAGTGATATGCCATTTCACCTCGAATTAGTTACAATGCTTAAGCCAGCCATTATTATGATGATTGTCTCCTTTATTGGAGCACTGTTATCCCTTTATCAAGTAACGCGAATTGATCCAATTGAAGCAATTGAGGGGGCTGCTGCATAATGACACTTATTTTAGATCATGTTACGAAAACTTATACAGATGGTCCAAATCGCTTTAACGCTTTGGATGAAGTATCCTTAGAAGTAAAATCAGGTGAATTTATTGCGATAGTTGGTCCTTCTGGATCAGGAAAAAGTACGATGTTATCAATTGCCGGGGCACTACTTTCTCCAACAAGTGGGAACGTGCTGTTGGCTGGAGAGAATATTACTGGATTATCATCGAAAGAAATAACGAAAAGACGGCTTGAAAAGATTGGGTTTGTGTTTCAAGCTGCTCATTTAGTTCCATATCTCAAGGTAAAAGATCAGTTGAATATTATTCAAGTGCTTGCCAAGAAACGAGTTAAACATGGGAGTGATTTACTTACTCATTTTGGCTTGCAGCATCGGTTGAATAATTATCCCAATGAGCTGTCAGGAGGTCAGCGTCAGCGAGTAGCAATTGCTCGTGCACTAATGAACGATCCGCAAATAATTCTTGCTGATGAACCTACTGCAAGCCTTGACTCCAAGCGAGGTCAGGATGTTGTAAAACTTTTGGCAGGCGAAATTAAAGATCGAAACAAGGCCGGAATTATGGTAACGCATGATGAGCGCGTACTTAGCTATGCAGATCGAATTGTAACGATTCGCGACGGAAAAATAGTAAAGGATTAAATAGTAAGAACTGCTCAGCAATAAAAACAACCACTCATATAATAAAAGAACGACCACAGTTCCAGCTATGGTCGATAGATACCCATCCTTATGATAGGGATTGGCGTTATCTAATTTAGAAAGAAAAAATAGCCCATACCCCTTTGTGGAACAGGTGGCTATTTTTTTGCGTTAAGAATAGCTACAACAACTGAATTAGCGTTACGATCATGCGTTTTATCAATACTATAATGAGTAAGTGTTAATGTATTTAACGTTACTATCTACTCTACTTTTGTCCCGTATATAACTGGCAGTAATCCCCCCACTGATTGAAGTTTCACTTTACATCTAACTGTTCTTTTAAAGCAGTAATTGATTGGATGTTCAAGAAATGGTTGAAGAACTTACAAAGGTGATGGCATATTTGGCTTAGATAAAAAGAGATGAGTATATGTAGAAAAAGAACGTGAAGAAAGTAGTTTACTTCTCTTTTGGATTGGTATCAACTACAAATTCTCCACGCTTTAGTTGATTTTGCAATAGATCCTCAAATAATATTTACAAGATCCTTTTTTGCTTTCTCTTTAACATTTAATCCATTAATCATTTCCAGAACCTGTAACGCACATCCCCATGAAAAAGTGATTCCAGAGCCACCATGTCCATAGTTATGTATAATGGATGAGTTAGGTACTCTTTCTAAACGAACACTTTTTTCACGGAAAGGCCTTAAACCAGTACGCACAGGTTCATAGGAATCAATAATTGCTTTTTCAAGCGGAGGGAAGAACGATTTACAACGATTATACATCTCTTCAATTGGTTGATAATTTTCTAAATTAACTTCTAAATCCCATTTATTAAGTTCAGCTAAACCTCCTAAAAGTAACATGTTTTCCCCTCTAGGAAGGATAAAAATAAAGCCAGGATCTTCACTAATTCCATCATGAGAAATACAATAAGCTTCATCTAATTTAGAGAATTGTTGCCCATCATTCACAACTCTAACTAATGCACCACGTAACGGGGTCATGTCATCATCAGTCAATTCAATAGCACCTAAACCTGTACAGTTTACAATTACATCCACTTGGTATTCCGCTTTTAAATTTTTTTCTTGTTGTTCTAAATTTCCTACAATTTTTTTCATTATAATATCACAATTTGATTTTTCAACCTTTTCTTGTAGCCACTTCATGTAGATATCCGTATCAATCATAGGAGCTAACAGCGTATATGCGTCTTTAATACCCATTTCTGGATTAACTCCTTTTTCTTCAATCAGTGATACACTATGGCGGAAACTACGAACATGTCTTTTTAATTCGTTCATTTTTTTTAAATCTTTAGAGTTATCCTTTATTAAATTTTTAAAAAAGAAAGTAACATCACGCATGTATACTCCACTTTCTTTGTTTTTAGATAAATCCGAGAATATATTATAAGAGAGTAATGACCATTCTTTTGATATCTTAATTGAAGCTTCATCTTGGTGGTTTCCACAAACAGCCGGAGGCCACTCCCACAATGCACCTGCGACTACGGAAGTAACTTCAGGAGCGAGCTTTTCTGTAACTATTTTGACTTGATGTCCTTCATTTTGTAAAATCAATGCTGTAGTTAGCCCTACTACCCCACCACCTATAACTAAAACTTTACTTTTTTCACTATGATTTATATTCACAACATCACTTCCTTATAATTTGTTTAACTATTAGAACAATTTGTCACAAAATTATATAACATAGCCCTTTCTAAAATATTGAAGTCTACCAATGGGTTTTCTGATAATAGTTCTGCATATTCTGATTTTTGTTGTTATTTTGATTCAAAACGATCGTCTACTACAGAATTGATGTATGAATCAAAATCTCCTTCTCTCAAAGAATTCAATGAGTCTTTTAGTGATTCTTCAGCCGACTTTAAAGAAGCGCTTACATAGTAAATAAATGCCATCAGTAAAGCTAACGCAGTGATAGAAACTAAAAACAATTTGCGTGATAACACTCATTTCTTCTAACCGTTGAATAATATTGAGGATATCCACCGTTCTAAACGGGAGATGCTCTCCACTACAACTGTATCGCCTTGCCTGATGACATTAAAAAGTTGATGAAGTCCTTTTCGATCTTTAATCGTACCTGTAAACTTCTTCTTAACTATTTTTTACAATCATATTGATTAAACATACCAATTTGCCGATCTAAGTTTTGATCAATAGTAGACACCCGAGCCGAGCATAATCAATTATCATTTGTAACCTTCAGTAAACCTATATATTTTTATTTTACTAGAAGGACTCTTATTGTAAAGGTATTTTTTGGTAATTAATAAATCTTAATAAAATCAAAGTTTAGTAGGATGAAAGAAAGCGTTACAAAAATACTGGTTTATGGTAATGGCATGTATTAACATGGAGATAAGTTCTAAATCAATCTGGCCAGATTGTTGTATAACATTTTCAAGTACAATACATAAATTAGGATATTAGTGAGATTAAATTCTGGTATTAGTCCTAACCTATGTGGTCAAACAATAGGTTTTACAATTTTGACAATAGTAACATTACGAGGTGGTTTATTAATGAAAAAGAATGAAAAAACATATCTAAGTATAGAAGAAATTATTTCATTACCAACCTTATCAGGTACAAACATAAGTGATAATGGCAAAAACGTAGCATTTGTCAAAAAGACAGCTAACTGGAAAGACAATAAATATCGGAACCATGTATGGATATATGAAAAAGAAAAGGGGCAGTGTTACCCATTAACAACTGGTGAAATAGATAGTACATACCCATTATGGTCTCCAGATTCTAGGAATATTGCATACCTTTAGCCCAGTTGGTGATGAGGAGAATAAGACAAATCAAATCTTTGTTAAGTCGATAGATGGTTATGACGGGGTTCAAATTACTAATGAGAAAGAAGGAGTCAGTAAATTCCAATGGGAGCCTAATGGCAAGGGTTTTTATTATGTTGCGCAGTTAAAAGAATGCGAGGAGATAAGGAAACGTAAGGAACTGTATGGAGATTTCCGTCATGTAGGTAATGAATATCAGAATAATTGTTTATGTTACATTGAAATAGATAAAGTGATACAAAATGATAAATATGAACACAAAAATAGCGTTGTTTATCAACTAACTGATGGTAAGGATTTTCATATCCATGAATTTGATTTGATATTTCAGATGATGGGAAAAAGGTTGTATTTATAGCTACACCAAGCCCAAATATGGAAGAGTATCTGAATGGAGATCTATACATATTAGATATTAAAGCGGAAGAGCTACAAAAGATGCATATAGATAAGTTGTTGGGAGGGAGTGTTTGCTTTTCTCCTGAAGGCAACAAAATATGTTACGCAGCAAGCATAAGGGAGAAGGATTACTATAAGACCCATATACAAGATATTAATTTAGAAATATATGATATTAATAATGGAGAGCTCATTCAACCTTTTAGCAAATTTTGATAGTACGGTAGTTCCATTACGCTGGACAACTAAAGGAATTTTAATTAGATGGTAGAATAAAACTAATTATCTTATTGGGTTACTAGCTGAGGATGGCACTGTGGAAATGTTAAGCGAAAAAGTAGATAGTTTTATAATGGATGCTTCTATAACAAGGGATGAAAATCATATATCCTATAATAAGGCTATAACAAATGAAATCTTTGAAATCTATTTAGACGATACAAAAATAACGAATGAAAATAGCTTTCTCAAAGGAAGGCTTAAATGTAACAGGGAAATAATTTCATGGATAAATAGTGATGGTCTTGAAATAGAGGGAGTTTTATCAACCCCAGTAGAGTTTGACACAAATGAAAAGTATCCCTTATTAGTGGTAATCCATGGTGGTCCAGCTTGGGCATCCTTTCCAATATTTTCAGATTGTTTTAATGAGAAATATCCTATTGAACAGTTTATTGGAAAAGGCTTTATCGTTTTAGAACCAAACTACAGGGGAAGTTCTGGTTATGGTAATGAATTCTTGAAAGCTAACTATAGAAAGCTGGGAATTGTTAATTACGATAATGTCATATCTGGAGTAGATAATCTAGTTGACAAAGGGATTGCAGATAAAGATAGAGTAGGGGTTATGGGATGGAGCAACGGAGGATATATATCAGCCTTCTGTTCAACATTTAGTAGTAGATTTGTGGCTATTTCAGTTGGAGGTGGAATTACTAATTGGAGTACCCATTATGTAAATACAGATATACCTTACTTTATTAGTATGTATTTAGGAAATAATCCATGGAATGATCCAGGGATATATACGAAAACATCACCAATGACATATATTAAAACTGCCTGTACTCCCACTTTAATCCAACATGGCGAAAAGGATGTAAGAGTTCCAACTCCAAATGCATATGAGCTATATCAAGGGTTAAGGGATATGGAAGTTGATACAGAATTAATTATATTTAAAGGAATGGGATATAGTTCAGACCAACCAGGAATTAATGTGGCTATTATGAAGCAGAATTTGATGTGGTTTTCACACTATATTCTTGGAGAAAGTATGAAAGATTTTAGGGTTCTATAATGGATATCCTCAAAGGATACATAAGGATGAATTTCTAATTTAAGTCGACTTTTAGTCTTTATTGTTTTCGTATCAATCACAGGTTTTTTTATACAAATAGATAAGATTTGGAACTATTGATGCAGTTTCTATATTATATAGAAGCTATATCTTTCGGGCGAAATCCTTTGTATCGAATCAGATGCACGTTGGCTAATTTCTTCGATTACAAAATCCTATGCAGTCGAATCGATGGGTTGCTGCATGGAGTTTCTTGCTCCCTTCTTTAATATGATTTAAATTATATGTTACTTGGGCATCTTCACTTCTTGATATGTTGGATTAACATCTCACTGCTCCTTCTCCTTCTAAAGGCTGAGAAGATTCTACTTCTCCTGACTGTGTTACAACAAACTGCTACGTGCTACTATTGGTATAGAAATACTATCGACCCTCATACAGATACGTTATACTACATATAAGTATTAATTTTCTAATAACTTAGAATGTAGGTGAAAAAAGATAGGAGGAGAGTAATGTTAAATTTTCCAAAGCCAACGGTGGAGCAGTTTTTTCGTACCTATACGATCACAAATTTTACAGTTAGCGTTGATGAGAAGCGGTTAATATTTACCTCGAATTTAAATGGTAAGATGAATTTATGGGCAATGGATCTACCAGACACATTTCCTTATTTATTTGCCCATCATGATGAAGCTTGTAGCTTTATCAAGGTTGATCCGAACAATCGATTTGTACTAGCAGGATTTGATAAAGATGGTGATGAAAACCACCATATATATGCATTGCCTGCTGAGGGAGGTCTGCCACAACCTTTAGTAACAGGAGAGGCATCGGAAAAATATTTCTTTTCGCATTTAAGTGAAGATGGGGAGCGATTATACTATATGACGTCTGAAGATAATCCCTCTTTTTTGAATGCGAGAGTCCGAGATCTTCGAACAGATACGGATCAACTTATACATGAAGGGGAGGAATCGCTTACAGAGCTAGCCGCTGTTTCCAAGGATGAAGAAGCATACGTGTATTTATGTTCGTTCGCAAACACCTATGTAACAGGGTATGTAAAATCTGGAGAGAATAAAAATTACCTCACACCAAATCCTGATAAAGTCCATGTTGTATTTGATCCGATATTTACAGATAATCAAACCATCTATTTTTTAACAGATTATGAGAGTGAATATAGTTATCTTGCAAAATTTGATTTGGGTTCGAAACAGTTTTCAAAAGTTTTAACGATTGAGAACGAGAGTATACAACTTTTAAAATGGCATAAAGAGAATCAATGCTTTTATTTGATAACGGAAAAAGGCGTTACGGATGTGATGTATCGCTATGAAGTAGCAAGCGGTAAGCTCCATACGTTAAAGTCTCCAGTAGATGTAATTGATCAATGTCATGTTACAACATCTGGTTCCATCTTTTTATTAGGACGAAGCGCTACAGTGCCTAGTAATATTTTTCAATCCGTGGATGGTGGGGATTGGCAGCAACTTACGAATAATGGAGTACTTGGTGTAAAAAATGAAGATATGGTTGAACCGGAAATTGTAAACTATTCCTCCTATGATGGGATGGAAATAGAAGCCTTGTTATTTAAAGCCCACCCAGAATATGATAACGGTCATACTATTTTTTGGCCACATGGTGGACCACAGGCTTCCGAGCGAAAGATGTTTCGTTCAATGTTCCAATGCTTCTTAAATCGTGGTTATTCAATATTTGCTCCTAATTTCCGAGGCAGCACAGGATACGGCGCCTCTTTTGTAAAAATGGTGGAGCAGGATTGGGGTGAAGGACCACGATTGGATTGTGTAGCAGGAGTAGAGTGGCTAGTTAACAACAAAATTAGCACTCGAGAGAAGCTCTTTTTAGTAGGGGGCAGCTATGGGGGATACATGGCGCTATTATTACATGGACGTCATTCTGAATATTTTAAAGCAGTTGTTGACATATTTGGTCCTTCTGATTTATTTACTTTTGTTAATTCAGTTCCTCCGCATTGGAAGCCGCTGATGGAACGTTGGTTAGGTGATCCAATTAGGGATGAAGAACGATTTACTAAAGATTCTCCAGTGACTTATTTGGACGGAATGACGAAGCCCATGCTAGTCATTCAAGGAGCAAAGGATCCCCGCGTTGTAAAAGAAGAATCGGATCAAATTGTTGCCAAGCTTAAGAAACAAGGGCGTGATGTGGAATATTTAGTATTGGAGGACGAAGGGCATGGCTTCGCAAAAAAAGAAAATGAAATAAACGTATATAAGCGGATGCTTGATTTTCTAGATCAACATCAATCCTAAGAAAACACAGCTTGTAGTGAGCTAGGAGACTCGCTACAAGCTTTTTTCGTAATCGAATAAAACTTACCCGCTTTTCACAGACATACACCCGACTCCAATCATCAAAAGCCATCTTAGCGTTTTTTACGCTGAAGTTCTGTACTATACATCCTCTTTATCCCGCATATAACTGGCAGTAAGCCCCCAACCAAGCAATAAAGTGAAGTCAATATGGAGAAGAGTGGGAACAACTGCCAGTAAATGTCCGATTGGTTCAACTATCAATCCGAAGCCCCGCGGATTGAAGTTTCACTTTATTCATAGTAGAAGAACATGGTGCATCCTTTATATCATCGTTGACCGATATGTCACGATGCGATATAGTCGAGTTGTGACATATCAAGTAGATAGTAGGTGGATGTGATGAAGCGTGAGAAACTGCTGAAAAGTTACATACCAATGACAGAGACAGCTTTTTATATTCTTATTTCTTTAATTGAACCAAGACATGGCTATGGAATCATTAAGCATGTCGAAGAAATAACCAATTATCGAATTCGTCTCGGGTCTGGAACAGTTTACGGTACGTTGACTAAGATGCACCGAGATGGGTTGATTAGTGTTTATTCAGACAGTAAACGCAAGAAGATCTATGAAATTACCCAGAAAGGTCAGAATTTATTACAGATAGAAATACAACGGTTAAAAGAATTGCATGCTAACGCAATAAAGTATGGGGAGGAGCTATTATGATTAGCGTATTCCGTCCATTTTGGAGTTATGATGTAAATGCGACAGAGAATTGGTTAACATATATGGCACAGCAGGGTTATCACTTTGTGAAGTTCAATCGGTTAACAAGACGGTTTTATTTTGAAAAAGCAGGTACAATCATGCAAACACCAACATATTGGATAGAACACGAGAAAAGGGGTAAAGCTGATCTATCGAAAGCATTACAGGAGGATGGCTGGAGACAAATTTATGCAGAGCGAAATTGGCATGTACTGCGTAACGAAAAAACATTACATGATATTACAACACTTCCAGCTAGGGAAGGAATGATACGGAGAAACGATACCCTTAGAAAGTTATTTTTCATACTATTACTCGCCTTGATATTCACTGCCCTTCCCCCCGTTTTGTTACTGGGAGTTTCGTTAGTAATGGCTGGTGTGCCACCATCTGTAGAGGGAGGGCCAGGATGGCTATTCACAGCATTAATCGGCTTATCGCTATGGATGTATATTCCATATTCTTTTTTCAAATTAAATCAATCGGTAAAGCAATTAGAAGCGTGCGACGTGTTAGAAAACAAACAGAGGTTGTCGCAAGAAAAGTATACGTCAGACTTTGTAAAATGGAGGTTAGGATGGATATATGCACCTGATAAGTTAGAGAAATGGTTAGAAGCGATGGCTAAGCAGGGGAAGCAGCTTGTAGCAGTTCGTACATTTGGAATAAGATTTTATTTCAAAGATAGTAGGCCGCAGCATATTCGATATTGTGTGGACTACCAGAAAGAGTTAAATCGCGCTTACTTTGATATGCACCTTGGTGCTGGATGGAGGCTAATGCATGCATCAAAAGGATTTATGAATAAATGGTCGATTTGGTCTATGGCCTATGAAGAGGGTGAAGAGTTGCCGCAATTATATAACGATACAGTCCATATGTTAGATCATGCTAAGCGAATTGCATTTTCTCATCTTTTCATGATGCTTCCGATGACTAGCATGTACGTGGTGCTTTTTTCAATGCAGTGGTCAGCGGATATGGGCAAAATGGATTGGTTTATGCTAATTGTTTTTGGTATAGCGGTTATTGAGTTTGCTACCTTTTCGCTTCAATCAGGTCTTTATTATCAACGGATTAGAAAAAGAGTTTCAAAGTTTTTCCCGTGAAGTCTTTACGTATAAAGGATTAACATCTAATCTTCGTGAAATGGAATTACGCATTTAGGGAAGTGGTTATCATCAGAGTTAGTAGAAGAAGCTTACAGTTAACGATTATCGTGTTATCAGGTTATCAACTTTTAACAGGAGATTTGCGTTTCATGCCATTAACTATTTTATTATTAGGATTGTTATTCATCGTAATGGGAATAAACGAAGTGAGAAAAGATAAATTGAATATATGGGGTTATGTTAGCTTCATTACAGCAGCATTTTTGTTTTTCGTAACATTACAGCTGCTACTTAACGTGAATACTTTAAACAAGTAGAGCAAGTACCTATACTTGTTGATAGAATACTTGCTCTGGTATCAAGCTATTTTGCGGTAACAGGGCTGTAATTTCCAGGTACATTATTAACGGAAATAGACAAACGATTCCAGCAATTGATGGTAATAATAAGGGCTACAAGATCAATATATTGCTTTTCATCAAAGTACATGCGTGTCTGTTTATATAGTTTATCAGGCACACCATTTACTGAGATAGCAGTCACAGCTTCTGCTAATGCTAAAGCTGCACGCTCGGTTTCTGTATAAAATGGTGCCTCACGCCAAGCTTGTAAACAATATATCCTTTGCTCGGTTTCTCCTATTGCCCGCGCATCCTTCGTATGCATGTCGATACAAAAAGCACAGCCATTCATCTGTGATACGCGAATTTTAATTAATTCGATTAATTTCAGATCAAACGCTGTTTTTTTCTTGTATTCCTCAAGCTGCACTAGTAATTTGACAATTTCAGGTGACGTCTTCTGATAATTGATTCGTTGTTCCATTCAAAATCACTCCTTTTAAATATTGGCCCTTCACTATATAGACAAAATAGCTAGCTGTTTTGTGACAAAAAAGAGAGAGCTGTGTGTGTGCTCTCTCATTATCAGTGTCTAGGTATTGAAATCCGGTTTAATTTATCCGGATTAGAAACAATATAAATGCGACTTATATTCTTTTGACTTCTATCTAAAGCAAAGGTAATGATTTTTACTGGACGACCATCTTTAACTTGTAAAATACCTTGTTGACCATTGACGATGACAGCGTAAAGTTTCCCACTAAAACTCCCCTTAGAGAAAATTCCTTTAAGGAAAGCTGATACACGGCGCTTATTTAGAATTGGATAGATGGCAGCAAGTACTTTCCCGCCCCCATCTGTAACTAGAACAACATCCTCTGTAAGCACATGAATAAATTCATCAAAATCACCTGTAGTTGTAGCATCAAGGAATGATTTTGTAAGGTTCTCGGCACGATCAGCGTGGTTTGTGTGGGCGGAAAATAAGTCGTTTTGTAATTTTTTCTTAGCACGACTATATATTTTCCTAGTGTTTACTTCTGTTTTATTTATGATATTAGCAATTTCAACATAATGATAGGCCATTGCTTCCTTTAAAACGAACACAGCTCTTTCTGTCGGAGTTAATTGCTCCATTAAAACTAAAAATGCATATGAGATTGCCTCATCTGTAATTACCTTGTCTAATGGCTGCTTGATAAAATGAACTTGTGGTTCAGGTAACCAGGTGCCAGTGTAGGTTTCCCTTTGTGTACGTGCAGATTTTAAAAAGTTAATACAATGATTGGTCGTTGTTTTCGCAAGGTACGATTTGAGATCTTTTATATGAGCCGTTTTTTGGTTCATTTGTAATAAGGAATCATGAACAATATCCTCTGCGTCTGTAACGGAGCCCAGCATTCGATACGCTATGGAAAATAGATAGGGCTGATATTCTTTATACATCTTCTTGAATTCCATTGGAACCTCCCCTTTTTTGTTGGATATAACAGGCAGTAGGATTCCACTTCAAGCGATATAAGTGGGGGAACGACTGACAGTAAATATCCAATTGGTTTAAAGGTCTTTAGGTCATACTGTTGTAGTATTTAGAGGATAAACAAAACCCCCAACTGATTGAAGTTCACTTTAATGATTTTCTATAGTTTACCGCAGGTTTTTGAGTAGTAAAACCCCAATATTTATTTTACGTTAAGAAGAACATCGTAAAAAAATGTAATAAATGGTCAATGGTAGCGTAATTATGAAATAAGGGGGTTCAAATAACTTCATGAAATAGGCTCAGAGGGAGGGTTAGTCCAATGAGAAAAAAATGGAAGCCATTTTGGAGTTATGATATAAGAAAAATGGAGAACTGGTTGCATGATATGGCATTAGCGGGTTATCGACTGACGAAGATCAGAACGAATAAGCGATTATTTATCTTTGAGGAAGCGCAACATCCTCAAAGGATTCACTATCATATTGTATATGATAAATCAATGGATTACCACCTGTCTGAAGCTATACAGAGTGAGGGCTGGAAGGAAGTGTGTCACCAAGGAAATTGGTATGTGCTTGCTAATGAAAAACCAGCAGAAGAACTAAGATGTTATCCAGTACGTGATGGTATTATTAAGCGAAATCGTAATATTTTATATTTTTATGGTGGAATATTTATTTACCTGCTTCTCACCTCCTTATTATTTTTAGTATTAAGCTGTATTACCATATTTTATTTCGGCGGTGTATTAACATTTGAGGAGAAGCCATTTTGGATAGCCACCCTTATCTTCGGAGGTATTCTATGGTTACTCGCTCCGTTTTCAACGATTCGGTTATATAAAACAAATAAACAGTTTTGGTAAAAGAGGTACTTCATACATGGTGCCTCTTTTCTTCTGCTAAGGACATGTAAATGGGAAGATTTTTAGAAGCATATTAGTCACATTGTATGAACAATGCCAATTTGTAATCATATAGTAATATAGCATCACAAAAAAATGATTGACGCAAATCAGAGAATAAGGTTAAAATGTGGTGTATCCTATTAGTAGGAAATTACGTTTTATTCTAGAAAAGAAAGGAGCATTAAAGAACGCTTTTATATGTTTTACAAAGCGCCAGGACTATTCTTTCCGAGCGATGGAAGATAGTTGACGAGGTTGGAGGTTATCGAATTGTTCGGCGGGTGCCTCCCGATTGCTCACCTCCATTGTAACGCTTTTTCTCAAAACAACAAGGTAACTTGTTGGCCAAAGGAAAAAAGCAAGGTGACATACAACAATCACGAGAAAGGGGCAGCACAACGCCCCTGTAACAATAAATTATTGGTTCGTTTGTCTGCCCCTTTATATAAGGAGGCCACAAACATGTGTGGAATTGTAGGTTATATTGGACAAAATGACACGAAGGAAATTTTATTAAACGGACTTGAAAAACTGGAATATCGAGGGTACGACTCTGCTGGTATTGCAATGCTTAATGATAATGGAATTAATCTTTTTAAAGTAAAAGGACGTATTGCCGCGTTAAGACAACGTGTAGATAGCTCTGTTCATGCAACTATGGGAATCGGCCATACCCGCTGGGCAACACATGGTGTGCCAAGTGAAGAGAATGCACACCCACACCAAAGCGCGTCTGGAAGGTTTACACTAGTTCATAATGGGGTTATTGAGAATTATCAGGATATAAAAAGAGAATACCTACAAGCTGTTGATTTTGTTAGTGAAACGGATACGGAAGTCATTGTTCAGCTTGTTGAACAATTTTTTGCAGAAACAAACGATACAGCAAAAAGTTTTCGTAAAGCAATGAGTCTATTAAAGGGGTCATATGCGATTGGCCTGATTGATAATGAAGACCATGATACGCTATACGTTGCAAAAAATAAAAGTCCTTTATTAGTTGGTTTGGGCGATGGTTTTAATGTTGTTGCAAGTGATGCAATGGCAACGTTAAAAGAAACAAATCAATACTTGGAGATTCATGATCAGGAAATCGTACTGGTTAATCGGAATTTTGTAGAGGTACAGAACCTGAACGGTAAGGTCCTTGAGCGTCAACCATTTACAACAAAAATTGATGCAAGTGACATCGAAAAGGGAACTTATTCTCATTTCATGTTGAAGGAAATAGATGAACAGCCATTTGTCATGCGCAAAATTATTCATGAATATCAAACAGAGAACAATGAATTAAAGCTTGATGCAAATGTACGTCAGGCTATGAAGGTTTGCGATCGTATTTATATCATTGCAGCCGGTACCAGCTATCATGCCGGACTAGTCGGCAAAGAGTTTATTGAAAAATTAGCGCATATTCCAGTAGAAGTCCATATTGCTAGTGAATTTTCCTATAACATGCCATTACTATCTGAAAAGCCATTGTTTATTTTCATTTCCCAAAGTGGTGAAACAGCAGATAGTCGTGCTGTGTTAGTAAAGATAAAAGAATTGGGACATCCAGCATTGACGATAACCAATGTACCAGGATCCACCCTTTCTCGTGAAGCAGACTATACGTTAAATCTATATGCAGGTCCGGAAATTGCCGTAGCATCCACAAAAGCGTATACGGCACAGCTAGCAGTCTTAGCTATTTTAGCTGTAGATACTGCAAAGGCAAAAGGATTGGATTTAGACTTTGATCCATTACAAGAACTTGCCATTGTTGCAAATGCGATGGAAGTATTAACAGATCAAAAAGAGGCAATTGAAGATTTAGTCCGTGAATATCTAGGAACAACACGGAATGCCTTCTTCATTGGCCGTAGTACCGATTATCATGTATGTATAGAAGGTGCATTAAAACTGAAGGAAATCTCTTATATTCAGGCAGAAGGCTTTGCTGGAGGAGAATTAAAACATGGCACCATTGCTTTAATCGAAGAGGGTACACCAGTTATTGCCCTTGCTTCACAAGATAATGTGAACTATTCCATCCGTGGAAACGTGCAAGAAGTAGTTGCTCGTGGAGCCAATGCATTAGTGATTAGCATGAAGGGACTTGAGCAGGATACGGATGCTTTTGTTATCCCACATGTACATGAATTATTGACACCACTTGTTAGTGTCGTACCTTTGCAGCTATTGGCATACTATGCTGCACTTCATCGAGACTGTGACGTGGATAAACCACGTAACTTAGCGAAGAGTGTTACAGTTGAATAAGTGAAGGTAAGATATCTAATATAAGTGTTAAAGACAAATAAAGTAGGAAACTAACAAAAAAAGATAGAAATTAACAAAAAAAGTTGGAAATTATACGTTTGTGGTTATTTTCACACTAACTGCTAATACTAAAGAAAATTACAAAGGATAATTGGTGAGAACATGAGTAATCGAATATTTACCCAAATAGTTAAATATGGTTTTAAAAAAGAGCGTTCATCCTTTAAGGGGATGAACGCTCTTTTTTGCCTTACTTGGTTACATAAACTTTAAATAAGTCGTAAATAAAAAAAATGATAACAGGGAGATAAATAATCATGGCAAAGAGAAATCGATCAACTACTGCTGTAAAGATTGAAAAATGGATTAAAGAAGGTAGAGGAACTGGTGAAGGTGCAGATTATAAACCGTGGCTAACTATTCGGGATGTTCCTTCGAGAGGTATTGCAACAAGAAATAAAGGTTGGAAGACTAAACGAATACACCAACTAATGTCAAAGTTAGAGTTAAATTACCTTTATACCCTTGAATGGTCTGATGCAGTTATTGACATAAGAGAACAATATCCACTACTACCATTGGAAAGGACATTAGAGATAGCAGATGACTTCGGAATTAAGCATCCTACTGATCCTCAAACTAATGAAGAAACTGTGATGACAACTGATTTTTTAATCACAATTGCAACATCCAATGGTCTTGCGTTAAGAGCTAGAACAATAAAACCATCATCTGATTTGAATAAAAGGACTATTGAAAAATTTGCTATAGAGCAACAGTTCTATAAAGAGCAAGATATAGATTGGGGAATTGTAACAGAAAAAGATAAATCGGAGCAGTTCATACGTAATATTGATTTTTTGTATAACGCAAGATACATAGAAAATATTCCAGGTGTAACAGAAGAAAGACTGAAAAGTATTTCTTCTTGGCTATTACTGGAAATAACGAATAGTAGTGACCCTTTATCTGTAGTAGCACTAAATTGTGATGAGAGACTTGGATATAAGCTAGGTACTTGTTTGTTTATCGTCAAATATATGATTGCAAATAAAAATTGGTTAATTAATATTTATGAAGAAATTGATCCCCTGAAGAAAATTGACATAAAACCACGAGGTGATAAAAATGAACAACATATTCGTTAACTCAGTAATTGAGTGGTGTGACCAAGAAAATAACTTACTGTCCATAGAAAGAGTATTATGGGTTTCACCACAAACAAATGACGTTGTATTAATTAGGATTGATGAAGAACAGAAATCACTACCGTTCTTTAGAGACTACGCAGAAGTATTAGACGCATTAGAAACGCCGTATGTTAAAAAGTTAAATAAGGATCCTTTACGGGACTTATTAAATATTTGCGATGAATTTATTAATAAACATAGAGATAAGAGGGATAAGGCTTGGATGATTATTAAAGATTTAGTGGAGTTAGAACCATTTATATATGTAAAAGAAGAAAGAGGAGAATTAATAAGTGATTGTATAAAAAAGCATGGCGTAAGAAGTAAGTATATTTATAAAAAGCTTAAACAGTATTGGGTTGGTGGAAAAACTAAAAATTCTCTACTTCCATTATATAAAAATAGTGGGGGAGCAGGAAAAAATAAGAGGCTGGGCAAGAAAAAAGTAGGACGCCCATCTAATTTATCTAGAGAGTATCCCAGTATGATCGGAGTGAACGTTACCGATGAGGACAAAAAGGTTTTTAGAGCAGCTATTAAAGCGTATTATGTAAAATCAGATGCACCTGAACTGAAGGATACATACGATAAAATGATTAAATCCTTTTATCAAAAGATAAGAAAGTATAAAAATTTGGCTATACCAGAGTGTTTCTTACTGTGGTATTTTAAGTATATGGAAAAAAACATCTTGAAACGAATCTTTTTTGATAAACATCAACATTGGGAAGCATTTAAG
>NZ_JAWDHA010000059.1:0-27683 GCF_034190895.1 Virgibacillus sp. M23
GTTAGTTGAGGCCGTGCCCGCGGAAAGCGAAGTAATTAGTCGGAGCATTGCCAATATACATCAAACATTTCAAAATAACTACTTGGCTTAACGCAGTCATTGCACTGATTTTATACTTTCTTAACTTTCAAGCAAAAAATCATTCTTCTTTTTAAGGAGTCTATGGATATTTTCAAAGCTAGAGTAGTTTATTGTTTGGAATGTTAATTGGCATCAGCTATACCCAGCAAGTTTTTGTTCATAACCTGCTAAGCTAGAAACAGATATTATCTTTAATCAATATTCCCCCCTAAACACTGGTTCTATAGCTACTAAACTACATGTGTTAATAGGAGGACCTCTTGCTCATATATTTTGCTTTTATATATGGGGCTCTGGGATCTCACAACTCTCTCTTTCCCCTCTGTCTACTAAGTTATTTCCGTTCTTATATGATCGTACTTCCCAACGTGTGTTCAAAATGCCCTAAAGCCCACTCATGGCCTGTTGAATTAAAGCTAGCTACTGCATCCTGATGAATAACCATCTTAAATCCTTTATTATAAGCATCAACAGCTGTATGTAATACGCATATATCTGTACATACCCCAATAATATGGAGTTCATCAATAGCTCGTTCACGTAACTTTATCTCTAGATCTGTGCCAGCAAAGGCACTATACCTTGTCTTATCAATAAAATAAACATTGTGCTTTTCCTTATTTTTTTGATATACCTCTGCCAACCTACCATAAAGCTCTCTTCCAGAGGTCCCTATGATATTATGGGTAGGAAATAAGGAAAATTCCGGGTGATTACTGTCTGCAGCTTCATGCGCATCGATAGCGAATACAACATAATCCCCTGCTTCAATAAATTCATTGGTAAGTGATACGACTTTTGATTCTATCGCTTGACCTGGCTCACCACACGTTAGTTTTCCATCATTGGCAACAAAATCATTCGTGTAATCAATGTTAATTAATGCTTTCTTCACATACATCTACCTCTCTAAAATAAAATAACAACGAAGAACCAAATAATCATTACAAATTGTATAACTACTTTAGCAAAAGCCCCGCCAAGGAATCCCATAAGTGAACCAAACGAAGCACGGAAGGCTTCTTGCGTAGTCCTTTGTTGAAGCGATTCAATAATAAACACGGTTAGAAATGGAACGATTAAAACACCAAATGGCGGAATAATAAATGAACCAACGATAACTGCTATGGCTGCCCCACGCTCTCCCCATTTACTTCCTCCATATTTTTTTACAAAGTAACTATTTGCAATGATGTCTGCAGCGATCAGTACAATGGTGATCAAGGCCATTCCTATCCAAAAGGACATGGTTAATTCATTTGGGTCTATGACAAACTGGTATAAAAGAAACCCACCCCATAGTACAAGTACAGAAGGAATGATAGGAAATATCACTCCTACAAAACTTAGAAAAAATAATGCACTAATTAAAATCCAAATAATTATATCTAGCATCCCATCATCCTCCAACGTCATTTACTTTTTTGAAAACATACTTGATAGTCTTGTTTCTTCCTTATTAATTATACGTCGGTAATTATCCAAATGTTTCGCTATACTTAAAACAGATAAAAAAACGACGATAGATGTTGGTTCTGGACCAAAAAATACATATGTTGTAATTAAAAAGGAAACATACATACATAATACACCAACCACTAAATAATCTGTTGCAATTGTAAATATGAGCAAAATTCCAATGCCTATAATAGCTATTTTCCAATCAATGGCGAGTAGGATTCCAACTAACGATGCCGTTCCCTTACCACCACTAAATTTCATTGTTAGTGGGTAATTATGACCTAGAATAATAAATAAAGCCGATATATATATGAGCAACGTCTGTTCTTTACCAGTAATGCCATTTTCATTTAAAATGTATAATACAAGCACTATGGCAAATGTAGCTTTAAAAATATCAATAAGTGCAACTAAAACACCATACTTCCAGCCAAGTAAAATGGTTGTGTTAGAGGCTCCAGCATTTTTCACACCGGCATTCTTTATATCTACCTTTTTATACATGCTTACAAGCTGCGAACCATGTAGACAGCCTGCTAGATAGCCAATAATAGAAACAAGAGCGGTAATCATGAAATCCACCTTTCTGGTTTTTACTCATTATAACGTAAAAAATGGATAAAAAAATATTCATAATCTAAAATTAAAATCTGGTGTCCTTCGTTCATAGCGATTAAGATTTGTGTGCATTAAAACATGAGGAGTACAGTCAGCATGAAAAAATTACAACAAATATTACTTCCTTGGATAATTATCATTCTATGCCTAGTTATATTATTTCAAGTCTATCATCATAACAATGGAAAATATTCTGAATCAGATAAAGGTGATCCTTTACCATCTAACTTACATCCAACAGTAGAAGCGAATAAAAACAGGCTGATTGAAAGAGCTGCGAAAAAAAATATTGATGTCGTCATTACGGAGGAAGTACGCTCCTTTAAGGAACAGAATCGACTATATGAACAGGGGCGAACACGCAAAGGGAATATTGTTACCTATGCAAAGGGTGGTGAATCCTATCACAATTATGGACTAGCCATTGATTTTGCTCTTGAAAATGATACAGGAAAAATAATATGGGATATTCAATACGATGGGAATGGTAACAATCAATCGGATTGGTATGAAGTAGCAGCAATCGCTAAAGAATTGGGATTTGAATGGGGTGGTGACTGGAATAATTTCAAAGACTATCCACACTTGCAAATGACTTTTGGTTTAAGTATAAATCAGCTTCAACAAGGAGTTCGACCAAAGGTTGATTAGGAACAAGAACAAATCGTTGCCACAAACGAAATAAATGGAATAGTTACAGCCAACTCAAATAAGTAGTCAACTGCTTTTTTTACTTTCAAAAATAACGAAACTGAGACAAAAGAACAGCATGGGCTACAATCAGTGGGAGTTTTGTTATCTCTCACTGATTGTTAGCAATGGGTATGACCTAATAGTCTTTGAACCAATTGAACATTTACTGGCAGTTGATCACCCACTTATTCATATTGGTTTCGCTTTATTGCTTGAAATGTGGGGGGCTTACTGCCAGTTAATACGGGACACAATGTGTTTTATTCACCAGGAAAGTGAATGCCGGAATCTCTCCTTAGTTTTTCTGTTATTTCGGCAATATAGCGACTTCTTTCTAAACACTTCTCATATAATGCCGTGTTATTATCACTAACCATCTTAATAAATGCTTGGATTTCATATATCATGTCAGCAGTCATTTGCTCTACAGCAAGCTCGTTTGTTTCTGAATTCGTTCTATTGTAAAACTGTAGTTTTTCAATAGGTGCAATTTGATTCATTGTTAATGTTCCCTCTTCCCCATGAATTTCAGAGGGGATAGTGGCATCTGCAATCTTAGAGCATAAAATGGTTACATTAAAATCTTCATATGTTAGCACGATCGTACCACTTCCATCGATTCCATTAGCTAATAAAACTGGAAAATAAGCGGCATCATTCGGCTGCCCAAATAAATCAACAGCCATACTTAAAGGATATACACCTAAATCCATCAAAGCCCCACCTGCAAACTCTTTTGCAAACACATTAGGAATCGTACCTTCTTTAAAAACATCATAACGTGATGAATACTTAACATATTGCAGCATTGCACTGCGTATTTTACCTACGTGTGAGAGTTTATTCTTTAAAATATCATAGTTGGGGGAAAATAAGTGGCGAAATCCTTCAAATATAAACACATCATGTTCCTTAGCTAATCGTTGCAGTTCTTCTAACTGCTTAACCGTATATACCATTGGTTTTTCACAAAATACATGCTTCCTCTTTTTTATACACAGCTTTATATGTTCTGGATGCATACGATTTGGGGATGCAACATAAACAAAGTCTGCATCTGAATTTAACATTTCCTCCATAGATGAATAGCTACATTCAATCCCATGCTTATGAGCAAAGGCTTTGGCTGCTGAAGCAGTCCTCGAATAAACAGAAGCTAGCTGAGCAGATTTCGATTGATCAGCTGCTTCAATAAACGCGTCTGTAATCCAACTTGTGCCGATGGTTGCATACTTCATTTTATTATTACTCTCCCTTTTGCTTCTCTGTTTCTTGCTTGCTCTCTCTCTCATTTGGTAACGGATCAACCTTATGCTTATACGCATACCCTTTTGAAATGGTTACCAATGATAGAACTAAAACAATCGCGACTACGATAACGCAAGCGATGATTACAATAGTCAATGTAGACAATTTGATTCCTCCACTTTTATGTTAGATTTTCAAATGGTTGTAGCATACCATAAACAGCCCTTGTATAGGGAAGGTCAATGCCTTTAGCTCCTGCCAACCGAAGTGCTCCACCATGGAGGTGATCCAATTCTAGTGTCAGTCCTTTTCTACGATCCTGATGCATCGAAGATGTAGCCTGATCATGTAAGTTATTTAATTTATCCCAAGCTTCTTTAACATCTTGTTCAGTAATTGGAACGTCATAGATATTAGCTAAGGTCTTCATTTCACTTAACAAGTGTAGCATAATATGAAAGGTCTCATTATGTTGCCTAATCATACCAATAGGTAAATCTACTGCAGCTGTAACACCTGAAAAAGCATTTATAAACATATATTTCTTCCATAGCTCAAGCAATATGTTATTACTGTTCTTCCCAGTCATGTTAGCAGAATTACTAAGCTTATCCAATTTAGAACAAATTGCCTCTTGTTCAGGCTCAAGTGCTCCATATATGAGCTCGTGGAAATCGCTTGAATGCTCCACATGCCCCTTGTCATTTAATGTTGCAATGATAAATGAAAGTCCCCCAAGTATGGATGCTTTTCCAAGTTCATTTTGTAATTTAGCCAGATGCTCTATTCCATTTAATACTGGAAGAATATACGCTCCTTTATTTACTAGGACACGTAATTGCTTCATAGCACCTTGTAAGTGATAGCCCTTCACACTTATCAAAACTACTTCTGGATCTTCTATCTGCTGTGGATCTGTAACAATCGTTGCATCATGGGTTTCATAATCCCCATGTATACTATGAATCACTGCACCTTGTTCTTTCAGTTGTATCGCCCTCTGTTCTCGCACAAGAAAAGTTACCTTAGCTCCTGCCTCTTGAAAACGTAATCCAAAATAACCTCCCAACGCACCAGCACCTAAAACAACGATATGCATATTTTCGCCTCCCCTTTGAATAATATCCTTAATAAAGTGAAACTTCAATCAGTGGGAGTTTTTGTTTAGACCCCACGGATGGTTAGTACCACAAGGGGATGACCTAAAGGCCTGCGTGCGAACCAATCGAACATTTACTGGCAGTTACCCCAACTTATCCACATTGGTTTCACTTTATTGCTTGAAGTGGAGATCTTACTGCCAGTTATATGTGGGATAAAGTAGATCATCCAATGATTAAATACTATTCGCTAATCCTATGGTACTTTTTTAATAGAATGATGTCTATTCGGTTTATCATTAGCTGGGATTTATTTGCAAATTTAGATAATACGGAAGCTTAGCAGATGATAAGATAGTATATTTATGTATACATGCTTTATTCTTAATTCATTCAGTTAAATCATAATAAATTCCAAATTATCTAAATTTACTGCGTTTGAGTCACTTAACTAGAACCTGTAACATTTTAATATAAGTGCTTCAACTTGAGTTCCTCTAATTCTTTTAATCTATTTTTCAAGATTATTCCAGTGATTTTCACCTATGAATAAAGTCATCTGGCTACTTACTTATTCACTTTTACAAATAAAAAGGGAGGCAATTATTTACATGAAGAAATTTTTACTTATGTTTGTTTTAGGTTTCTTGCTAATTGCACTTGCAGCGTGTGGTTCATCTGACAATAATGAGAGCAAGGAAGGCGGAAACGGAGAGTCTGAAGGTAGCGGTGGTAAACTAGAAGAATTAAAAGAAGCTGGCACTGTCACAATAGGCTTTGCTAATGAAGAGCCGTACGCTTACCAAGATGATAATGGGGAGTTAAAAGGTGCTGCTGTGGATATTGCTGCTGCTGTCTTTAAAGAACTTGGCGTAAATGAAATGGATGCCAAGCTTGCTGATTTTGGACAGCTAATCCCAGGCTTAAAGGCTGGTCAGTTCGATGTTATCACTGCCGGCATGGCAATTAACTCTGATCGCTGTAAGAATGCAGCTTTTGGTGAGCCGGAAATGAAATATGGGGAAGGATTAATTGTTCAAAAAGGAAACCCGTTAAATTTAAAGAGCTATACAGACATTGCAGATAATCCAGATGTAAAAGTTTCCGTGATGGCAGGAGCAACCGAAAATGAATTCCTTAAAACAGAAGGTGTAAGCGAAGACCAAATTCAATCTGCAGATGATATCCCTGCAACCTTTTCTGCAGTAGAGTCAGGAAGAGCTGATGCAACTACTGGTACAGAAATGACTATTAAAATGGCACTAGAGTCCTCTAACTCTGATAAGCTGGAATTTGTTGAAGGATTTGAACAACCAGATGTGGAAGGTGTTCCAAGCTATGGAGCAGCAGCATTCCATTTGGATAATACAGATCTACGCGATGCCTATAATGAAAAGCTAGCTGAGTTAAAAGAAGATGGTACAGTAGCTGAACTTCTTGAAAAGAATGGATTTAGCGAAGCAAATAACATGGTAGAGCCCGGAATTACTACAGAAAAAATCTGTAACGGTGAACTATAAGAATTAAAATAACACGTACACTATAGTAAACCAATGACTCCATAGGGTCCGACTTCCCTTACCTTAGGGGGAGTCAGACCCTATAATTTTTTTGAGAAACCATACATCTAACTGAAAAATAAGGAGTGATCACTATTAAAGCAATTATAGATATTTTTCCCATGTTAGCGCAGGGGCTAACCATTACCATCTCTGTACTAATTGCCTCTGCATTTTTTGGTTATTTATTTGCGTTTATTGCAGGGCTTTGTCGCCTTTCCAAAAATGTTATCCTTCGAAAATTCACCGGATTCTATGTAGAAATATTCCGTGGAACCTCTCTAATTGTTCAATTATTCTGGTTATACTATGCAGTTCCTATGCTTTTTGGAATTGAACTTGGAAGTAATTGGTGGGTTGGCGTCATCGCAATCGCTTTAAACTATGGGGCTTATATGTCAGAAATTGTACGAGGATCTATACTCGCTGTAGCAAAAGGACAGACTGAGGCTGCCACTGCGTTAAATATGTCACGTTTCCAACGTATGCGCCTGGTTATTTTCCCGCAAGCGGTACGAATGATGCTTCCCGAATTTGGGAATTATTTAATTCAAATGCTCAAGGCTACATCACTTGTATCCTTAATTGGTATGCATGATATTTTATACTACGGAGATATATTACGAAGCTCCAATCTTTCACAAGCACCGACAGTCTATTTATTAGTATTAGTCTTCTACTTTATTCTTGCACTTCCATTAATTTTCTTGACTCGTAAAATGGAAGACATCTCGAAGAAAGGGGTGGCTAGTCAATGAATATTTGGAGCTGGGATGTATTTGCTGACGCGTTTTTAGTTATTGTACAGGGGCTTGGAATAACATTAGGTCTTACAATAGCCTGTTATTTATTTGCTTTGATATTTGGATTTTTCTGGACCTTCCTTAGAAGAATTCCTTTCAAGCCGCTTCATTGGGTCATAACTTGGATTATGGAATTTATTCGTTCTACACCACCTCTCGTTCAGCTATTCTTTATCTTTTATGCATGGCCGATGGTACCTGTGGTAGGAATGACATTAGACCCATTCACAAGTGCAATCCTTGGACTCGGCATCCACTTTAGCACGTATATTGGCGAAGTATACCGATCGGGCATTGATGGTGTGGATAAAGGACAATGGGAGGCTGCAAGGGCGTTAAACTTTTCCACTAGACAAAAATGGACTAAAATTATATTACCACAGGCTATTCCTCCGACCATTCCAATGTTAGGTAACTATTTAATTATTATGTTTAAAGAAGTTCCACTAGCATCCACCATTGGTGTGGCGGGTATTCTCCACATGGCAAATAGCTATGGTGCTCAATACTGGACTTATCTTGAGCCATTAACCATTGTAGCTATCCTATTCTTAGTAATGAGTTACCCTTCCGCTTTACTCATTAATAAGCTGGAAAAGAAAATGAATCGCCGCTTTGATAAGAAAGAAGCATTAAATAGTAGTAAAGGAGCGACAGCATAATGATAGAGCCGATTGTTACCTTTAATGATGTTCATAAATCATTTGGAGATGTCAAAGTATTAAAAGGAATTGATCTAGATATTAAGCCTGCAGAAAAAGTTGCAATCATAGGCCCAAGTGGTTCTGGTAAAACAACCATTATACGAATGCTAATGACATTAGAGCAACCAACTTCAGGAGATATTATTGTTGATGGTAAAAACCTTTGGAAGATGGAGAAAAAGGGGAGTATGGTCGACGCAAATGAAAAGCATTTGCGTAATGTCCGGGGAGATATAGGTATGGTATTCCAACATTTTAATTTATTCCCACATATGACCATTTTGGAAAACTGTATGACGGCACCGATCCACGTCAAAAATGAAGATAAATCTACAGCCAAGCAGCGCTCTATTGAGATGCTTGAAAAAGTTGGACTTGGTGACAAATTGGACAATTATCCTAGCCAACTTTCTGGAGGACAAAAACAGCGTGTTGCTATGGCAAGAGCGCTTGTGATGCGACCAAAGGTTATGCTATTTGATGAAGTAACATCTGCACTTGACCCAGAATTAGTTGGTGAAGTACTAGAAGTTATTCGTGACATTGCCAAAGAGGGAGAAATGGCAATGATTCTCGTTACACATGAAATGGATTTTGCTCTTGACGTAGCTGACAAAGTATTATTCCTTGATGAAGGTGTCATTGCTGAGCAGGGAACAGCTAGCGAGGTTATTGAGCATTCTACAAACGAACGATTGCAAAGCTTCCTGCATCGTTTTAGAAGCTAATGAAAAACATAATATCTTCCTCAACGGAGATGAATTAGCAATAGCATTGAAATCTCTAACCATTTTCTTTACTCAAAATACGAATAATCATGTTATCAATAGGAGTATCATCGCCGCACCGTGGAACTATACTCGCTTTCTGCGGGCACGGCCTCAGCTAACTTGGTAAAGAAAAACACGTTACCAAGTGGATCTTCGGACGCGTATTGTTCTCGCCGGAGTCTCGCTTATTTCAGGTGCTAAATGAATAATCCCAACCAAAAAACGAACGATAATTAATTTTCAACTAATTATCGTTCGTTTTTTATTGTTTCTTCATTCTTTTGTCTCATCCTCTTTTGTCAGATATACGATTGCCATAACCTAGCGAACTGGATCTTCACCAATTATCTTAACTTCTCTCTCTAATCGCACTCCAAACTTTTCATTTACTGTATCTTGAACATAGCGAATGAGATTAATATATTCTGTAGCTGTTGCATGATCCTTATTAACAATAAAGCCAGCATGCTTTAAAGAAACCTGTGCTCCGCCAATTTGCTTTCCTTGCAATTCACTGTCTTGAATCAATTTTCCAGCAAAATAACCTGGTGGTCGTTTAAATACACTTCCACATGAAGGATACTCTAATGGTTGCTTCGATTCTCTTTTATACGTCAAATCATCCATTATAGCTTTTATTTCTGCATATTTACCTTTTTCCAACGAAAAAGTTGCTTCAAGAACAATATATCCCTTTTCTGGAATGTTACTTGTACGGTATGCTAGATCCAGATCAGATGCTGTTAATACTTGGAGATTTCCATCCTTATCTACTACCTTGGTGCTTACTAACACATCTTTTATTTCGCCACCGTAGGCTCCAGCGTTCATATACAATGCACCACCTACTGACCCTGGTATACCACAGGCAAATTCCAACCCGGATAACGTTTTAGTTAGTGCTTCTCGGGAAACATCAATAATTCGCGCACCACTTTGAGCAACAATTGTAGAGCCGTTAGTGGAAATATCCGTTAATCGATGAAGATTCATAACAATTCCGCGTATTCCCCCATCTTTTACGATCAAATTAGAACCATTCCCCAGTAATGTAAATGCAATCTTTTCTTCGTTCGCCAACCTTACAATTTCCTGTACTTCATGATATGTTTCAGGTGTTACTAAAAAATCAGCCTTCCCGCCAAGACGGGTATACGTATGATTCTTTAATTCTTCGTCCACCATCACATTACTCTCGGATGTAATTTCTATTAATTTATTGTATATATGATGACTCAATCCCACACGTATCATTCCTTTAATAGTTATTCCAAAATACTTGATGATACTCTTCTACATTGTAAGCTATTCAATCTGATCTTGCCACAAAAACTCATAAATGTATTGGTCCACTAGCTTACTCTCGTGTAACCCACTGTGACTTAAATGCAGATCGTCAATAATAACCTCTTCTAATTGATCCTTTGGTATAATCGTTCGTAACGACTTAATACTTTCTGGCACAGCAATTGCATCCCCCGTACTTCCAATACTTAATACTTGTGTATATTCTGGAAATGATCGCTCTCTCAAAAATTGTAAAGCAGGAGAATCGGGATGCAAATCAGTAGCAGCAGGATCACGATTTAGTTGGAAATATTCTTCACTATAGATCCCATCAAACGGGCTACCGATCGCTATAAATTTACGAACAGTAGGAAACTTCACCCCTTGGTATTGCTTCATATACTCCAAGGAGACGATTCCTCCCATCGAATGTCCAACAAGATTGACATTTTCAATAGAATAAACAGCTTTCATATCTGCTAAGACAGCAGCTAGCCAACCTGCTGTCTCTTCAAAACTTGCTCGGTTATTTTCAAAAATAACCTGAACAAATACAGGCTCTTTTTTACCTTTACTAAGGTTATATTTTTCAATTGCTCCGTTATTTTTCACAAAATAGACAAGTGCTTTGTTACCCCAGTTATAATCACTCTCAAATCGTTTTAGCATATGGCCAAATGAATTCACAGTTCCCTTATAACCATGTACAAACAACGTTGGTCGTATTTTGTCAAAATCTGACTTTGTTTTATTGGGCATATATACAAGGGCTATCAATCCTAGGATCACTATACATATGGACGCAATACTCATTAGATGTTTTTTCTTCAAAAATACTCCCTCATTTATCTGGCAGTGATCTAAACCATTACCATATCACCGGTTGATCTGGATTGGTAATGATACAGAAGGTTTCCCCTATTGCCCTTCATTATAGCATGTCTCATCGGTATTTTCCTTTTAGAAATAGTGACATTTGTTGAAGCAATTATATATGATGGAAAACTGGCTGTTTTCCCTTAAAAGTTGTAATATACGAAAAACCTAGTGATCGCAATAATTCTATCGCCTCTGCTAGTCCATAACCTACAGTAGACGCTTGATGGGAATCAGAACCAATTGTAATGATTTCTCCACCACACTCCTTGTATAACTTAAGGATATCTTTACTAGGCATGGCACTATTAAGACCATAACGGAACCCAGAGGTATTTATTTCTATTCCCTTCCCTGCTGGTATGATTTCTTGAAATATCTCCTCAATCAGATTCAGAAAGCTATGTTCATTTTTTCTTGTCTGTGTATATCTTTTTATCAAATCAATATGTCCTAAAACTTGAAAGTCTTTAAAATGAGTAATGCAATCTAGTAATTCTTGATAATACGCTTGATATGCCTCATCCACTGTTTTACCTTGAAAGAAAGCTCCAGAATGTAAATCCATTCCAGAAGTGGTATGCATAGAACAGATGATAAAATCAAATGTTTCCTCCTGTATCATTTGCTTGCAATTGTCTAACAAATGGGGCTGTACCCCTATTTCTAAACCCTTTTTTATGTTGATACGCTCCTTATATAAACACTGCATTTCTTTGATTTTTTTTTCATAGGCAGGTAAATCTAACTCAAAATGAATCGTAGGATCTGGATAATCCTCATCAATATGCTCAGTGAAGCAAACTTCCTTTAGTCCCTTCTTCAAGGCGGCTTCTATTGTCTCCTCCATTGGCGTATCACAATCTGCTGAAAAATTACTATGTATATGATAATCGAACATAAAAATATCCCTCCCTTTGGTTGACAATTCCTTTTATAATTATTAGAATACTATATAACTTTAATTAAATAAAGCGATAAAGTAATAAAGTGAAAAGGAGTAAACTTACAATGCAGCCTTTTTTAATAAATAGCTCCTATAGCAACGTTATAGACGATTTTCAGCAGCAAGAAGTATTAATAAACAAATTAAAACACCGTTTTAAAACCTATGGGTATCGTCAAATTAAGATTCCAGCATTTGAGTATTATGATATGTATGCTTCCATTAATGGAATTGTAAATACAGATGACATGGTTAAAGTTATGGTTCCTAAAGGAAAGGTACTTGTATTACGACCAGACGTCACTATTCCTATTACACAGGTTATGGTCAATCATCCCACCACTCAAAATGATCGTTACTTTTATATCATGGACATATTTCGTTACCATGATCAAGCAAATCAAGTAAACGAACGAACACAAGCAGGAATTGAACACTTTGGAAAAAAATCAGCTACTACTGATGCAGAAGTAATTGCATTGGCAATTCATACACTGCAAGATATGGGTTTTATTGATTTTAAAATGGAAATAGGTCATGCAGGATTGTTCAAAGCATTAATATCGCTCGCTGGGTTGTCTAAGCAAGAATTAATCCATCTACAAAACTTTATTCAATCTAAAAATATAGCTGAATTAGAGCCCTACCTAAATTCGCTTGAGATTGATGATCCGCTGAAAGAATTGATTAGGAACATTCCTTTTCTTTATGGTCTGCCAGGTGATGTAATCAATGCTATTCAGAAATACGGATTACAGGAAAATATGCAAGCGGAATTACAGCACCTCATAGATGTTTATGACATTCTAAAAGCCTATCAGCTTACTGATTATATAATATTTAACCTTGGTTTAATTAACGATATGGATTATTACTCAGATATCATCTTTCAAGGGTTTATTGAGTTTATCGGGGAACCGGTAGTCATGGGTGGTAGATATGATCAATTAGGAAAACAATTTGGAGCATCTATACCAGCAATAGGGTTTGCATATGACTTGCAGTTATTAGAAAGGGCTTTACAACGGCATGAGTTATTAGCAACACCAACAACCATATCAGACATCATTGTTTATTATCATCCCTCTATGCAAAAGAAAGCACTAACTGATACGTTACATTTACGGAAATGCGGCTATGTCGTACTTAGCTTTCCTGATCAAGAAAACAGCCTGACTACTTCAGCATGCACCATCCACTATCAGAAGGATTCTTGTACGCTCATAAATAAAGGGAATTCATATCAATTCCATGACATAACTGAAGTACAGGAGTTATTAGTTATGCAAGAGGGGGAGGTTTAGTTGGAAGCTTTCACATTAGCGGTAGCCAAGGGTAGAACAGCTAACCAGACCATACATCTGATGAAAAAGATTGGAATTATTTTCAATAACTTTACATCATCAAGTCGAAAATTAGTTTTTTACAATTCAGATAAAACCATCAGGTTACTATTTGTAAAAGCTGTAGATGTCCCGACTTATGTGGAAAGAGGCGCAGCAGATGTCGGTATAGTAGGAAAGGACAATGTACTTGAATCCGAGGCAGATGTATATGACATACTCGATTTACGAATTGGGCAATGTACTTTTGCCATAGCTGGTAAACCCGGAGAGAATTTAAATAAAGAGAAACCAATTACCATTGCAACGAAGTATCCAACCATTACTCACAATTACTTTTCTAAAAAAGGCAAAGCCATTCATATTGTAAAGTTGAATGGCTCCGTTGAGCTAGCTCCCCTTATCGGATTAGCAGATGCAATCGTTGATATCGTGGAGACCGGTAACACATTAAAAGAAAATGGTCTAGTAGTTTTAGAGGAAGTAGAACCAATTAGTACGCGGCTCATTATTAATAAAGCAAGCTTTGCTATTAAAAGCACAAGTATACAACCATTTATTGAAAAATTACGATTGGGCTTGGAGGAGTAACACGTGAAACAAATAACAGGTGCGCAATATTGGACGGAGAAGAACCAAATCGCAAAAAGGAGAACATTAGATAACAATACTGATCAAACGGTTTTAGATATTATTAATCAGATTAAACAATCTGGAGATGCAGCAATTAGACAGTTAACAAAAGAATTGGATGATGTACTATTACCTAAATTTCAGGTTACTAAAGAGGAGTTTAAAGACGCATATAAACAGGTTAGTCCAGCTTTCCTTCGTGCACTTACAAAAGCAAAAAACAACATCCAACAATTTCATGCAAAACAAATGCAACAATCGTGGTTTACAAATAGTCATTCCGGTATTTTATTAGGGCAAAAGATTACACCACTTGAAAAGGTTGGAATCTATGTGCCTGGTGGAAAGGCAGCATATCCTTCAACTGTATTAATGAATGTTATTCCTGCCAAGATTGCTGGAGTAGAGTCGATACATATAGCTACCCCTCCACAGGCCAATGGAAAGGTTAACCCACATATTCTTGTTGCTGCAAAAGAAGCAGGCGTAGATAGCATCTATAAGATTGGTGGAGCACAAGCGATAGCTGCTTTCGCTTATGGAACAGAAACGGTACCAAAAGTCCAAAAAATTACTGGCCCTGGTAATGCATTTGTTGCTAGTGCAAAAAAATGCGTCTATGGGGATGTAGCCATAGATATGATAGCTGGTCCCAGCGAAATTTGTATTGTTGCCGACGAATCAGCACCAGCACCTTACATTGCTGCTGATCTATTATCACAGGCAGAGCATGATGAGGCGGCAAAGCCGATATGCATCACGGCGGATCGTACACTTGCAGCTGCCATCCAACTAGAAGTCGAAAAACAAACAGAATTATTATCTAGAAAGCACATTATCAAGCAAGCCCTAAAACAAAATGGACGCATTATTCTTGTTAAGCACTTGAATGAAGCATTTACAATTGTGAATGATCTAGCACCCGAACATGTACAGCTTATGATAAAGGAACCGATGGAAAATCTGAGATACGTTAATAATGCCGGTGCCATCTTTATAGGCAATTATTCACCAGAGGCATTAGGAGACTATCTAGCAGGACCGAATCATACGTTACCTACAAATGGTACTGCTGCTTTCTCTTCACCTTTAGGTGTTTATGATTTCGTAAAAAAATCAAGCATTATCCATTATGATAAAACAGCCTTGCTAGAAACAGCTGATGAAATAATTGAGTTAGCAATGACAGAAAAGTTAACAGCGCATGCAGAATCAATTAACCTACGAAAGGATGGCCGCAATGCGAAATCATACAATTAACCGAACAACTTCAGAAACAGATATTTCTCTTACCTTGAATATAGATGGAGCTGGTTATAGTTCGATTCAAACAGGAGTTGGATTTTTTGATCATATGCTCACCTTATTGTCTAGACATGGACTACTTGATTTAAATGTAAGCTGTAAGGGTGATTTAGAAGTTGATCAGCATCATTCTATTGAAGATATTGGTATTGCTTTTGGCAAGGCCTTTTACCAAGCACTCGGAGACAAACAAGGAATTACGCGCTACAGTAGTATAACTACACCGATGGACGAAGCGCTGTCTACTGTATCTCTAGATATTAGTGGACGTTCGTATCTTGTATATAAGGTAGAGGGGCTAAAAGATAAAGTTGGAGATTTCGATACAGAGCTAGTAGAAGAATTCTTTCAGGCTTTTACCAGCAATGCCAAAGTCACCTTACACATTCATAACGTTTATGGTACAAATTCACATCACATGATTGAATCCATATTTAAAGGCTTTGGCCGAGCACTCGATCAAGCAAGCCAAAAAAGCGAACGTATCATAGGTATCCCCTCTACAAAAGGAAGTCTTTAAAAGAGGAATGATACCATCCAATTGTATACAAAAAATCGGTACTATTGAAAGGACGTATAAGATGATTGCTATCATTGATTATGGTGCTGGGAATATGAAAAGCCTTCAGTTTGCATTAAACAGAAAAGGCCTGGAATGTTGTGTCACCACTGAAAAAAAACAGATTCTCAACAGCACTGCCATGATACTTCCAGGGGTGGGCGCTTTCCAAGATGCCATGACTACCTTAAAGCAAAAAGACTTAATCAATACCATAAAAGATGAAACTACAAAAGGGAAACCCTTATTAGGTATTTGTTTAGGTATGCAATTATTCTATGAAACAAGTGAAGAAGATGGAGAATGGGAAGGTTTCGGATTATTGAAAGGAAAAGTTAGTAGAATTAATTACACGGTTAAAGTTCCTCACATTGGTTGGAATACACTGCATATGCAGCGAAGTAGTTCCATATGCCAAAACATTCCAAATAATGCTTTTGTATATTATGTCCACTCCTATGCAGTAAAAGAATATGCATATAATTCTCTGGTTGCCAGCACTGCTTATGGTGGTACCATCCCAGCAATCGTCCAGCAGGATCATATTATTGGCATGCAGTTTCATCCAGAAAAAAGCGGTAACGTTGGACTTCAGCTTCTAGCAAATTTTGGGGAGATGATTTCATGATTTTATTTCCGGCAATTGATATTAAAGACAGTAGATGTGTCCGCCTTACACAAGGCAATTATAATAATGAAATAGTATACAGTAATAACCCTGTACATATGGCTTCACAGTGGGAAACGCAAGGAGCTGAATACTTACATCTCGTCGATCTTAACGGAGCTAAAACAGGTCAGTCAAAAAATATTGATATTGTCAAAAAAATAGCCGATACCATTTCCATTCCCGTACAGATTGGTGGTGGAATTCGTAGCCTAGCGACAATGGAGAACTACCTTAATGCAGGAATGAAAAAAGTGATACTTGGAACAGCAGCTATTGAGGACAAATCGTTTTTAGCTGCGGCTATTTCTAAATACCCTACCCAAACCATTGTATCGATAGATGCTAGAAATGGACTTGTAGCAACAAATGGCTGGACGGAAATAAGCAAGGTTAAAGCTAGAGATTTAGCAAAAGAGTTGGAGCAACTAGGTTTACAAACGCTAATCTACACAGACATTCTTAAAGATGGCATGCTAAGCGGACCAAATTTTACAGAACTCCAAATTATGCAAGCTTCCACATCAATGAATATTATTGCCTCTGGGGGAGTAACGACAATGAAGGATGTGACCACATTAAGCAAAATGAAACTACATGGTGCAATTATCGGCAAAGCACTATACGACGGATCCTTAACATTAAAACAAGGGTTGGAGGCAATAACAAATGTTAGCTAAACGGATTATTCCTTGCCTTGATGTAGCTGGAGGGCGCGTGGTAAAAGGGAAAAAATTTAAAAACATCCAGGACGTAGCTGACCCAGTAAAATTAGCTAAACGATACAATCAAGCTGGTGCTGACGAACTTGTATTTTATGACATCACAGCGTCTAATGAAGGAAGAGACATATTTCTTGATGTTGTTGAGTCTGTGGCTGCGGAAATTGCTATTCCCTTTACCGTTGGAGGAGGAATTAGAACTCTCGAGGATATACATCGTGTCTTACGAGCAGGTGCTGACAAAGTTTCTCTAAATAGCGCAGCCATCACAAATCCAAGTTTAATTAAGGAGTCTGCATTAAAGTTTGGATCACAATGTATCGTATTATCGATTGATGCAAAACAGACGGAACAGTATAAATGGGATGTCTATCTGAACGGAGGACGAAAACATGCAAAGCTAGATGCAGTAGAATGGGCAAAACAAGGAGAAGCATTAGGTGCAGGAGAGATCGTGATCAATGCTATTCATACAGATGGTGAACAATTAGGCTATGACCTTAACCTGATACATTTAATCGCTTCTTCTGTCAGTATTCCAATTGTAGCAAGTGGAGGTGCAGGGAGTATTAACGATTTTTTGGAAGTTTTAAAACCTGGTCTTGCAGATGCAGCATTAGCAGCATCCGTTTTCCATTATAATGATATACCGATCCCACAATTAAAGAAGCATTTATACAACAAGGGTATAGAAATTAGGAGTGAGCGTATATGAACATAGAAATGGACGCTATAACATTTGGTACCGATGGATTACTGCCAGTAATCGTTCAGGATGCAACGAATGGAAAAATATTAACATTAGCTTATATGAATAAGGAGGCATTTTCCAAAACAGTCGAAACAAAGGAAGCTTGGTTTTTTAGTAGAAAGCGACAGACACTATGGAACAAGGGGGAAACTTCTGGAAATAAACAAGCTGTCCATGCGATTTTCTTAGATTGTGATCAAGATGCGCTATTATTACAGGTAAGACCGCTTGGTCCAGCCTGCCACAAAGGCAAGCATACTTGCTTTCATCATGAGCTGTATCAGGAGTCTATTCCCCCTTATCAAGTTCTTGAACAGCTTAAGAAGCAAATAACCAAACGTAAACATTCTCCTGTTGTAGGTTCCTATACTGCCTATCTGTTTCGAGAAGGGCTTGATAAGGTATTAAAAAAAATTGGAGAGGAAGCTAGTGAGGTCATTATTGGAGCTAAAAATAAGAATAAACAGGAGGTAACCTGGGAAATAGCTGATTTAACTTACCATACGCTCGTATTGATGGAGCTACTTGATGTCTCCTTCCATGATATAACGAATGAGCTACAACAAAGACATAATCAGGAAAAGGACGTACGAAATGAATAGATTTTGGAGTGACGCAGTTAAACGGAGCACGCCCTATGTTCCCGGTGAACAGCTAAATGACCCTACCATTATAAAATTAAATACAAATGAGAATCCATATCCTCCCTCACCAAAAGTAAAGGAAGCTATTTACAGAGCATTAGAGAACAAGTTAAATCATTATCCTACACCAACAGCAGAGAATTTAAGAGAGAAAATTGCCAACTTCTATCATCTAAATAAAGAGAATGTTTTCATAGGAAATGGGTCTGATGAAGTGCTTGCTTTTTCGTTCATGGCATTTTTTCTGCCCGAAAAAAAAATCCGTTTCCCAGCAATTTCATATAGTTTTTACCCTGTTTATTGCAATCTTTTTCACATACCGTATCAAGAAGTATCCTTAAACAAGAACTTCACACTAAATCAAGTTGATTTTTTTGATTCGGATGGTGGTGTTATTTTACCAAACCCTAATGCACCTACGAGTATTCTAGCAGAACTTGACGTTATAAAAGCTATTGTAGAAAATAATCCTAATCGGGTTGTCATTATAGATGAAGCATACATTGACTTTGCTGCGGCTTCAGCAGTTTCACTCATTGACCAATATGAAAATCTCCTCGTCATACAAACGATGTCAAAATCTCGTTCGCTTGCTGGCTTAAGAGTAGGCTTTGCTATTGGCAATCCAGAACTAATTGAAGCACTCCAGCGAATCAAGAATTCGTTTAACTCCTACACCATTGATCGATTAGCACTTGCAGGAGCTGAGGCTGCTATTGAAGATACTACCTATTTTAAAGAAACAACAAATTCTATTATTCACACACGCAACTGGATGACGGCAGAGTTAAAAAAACGTGGATTTAAGGTATTGCCATCAGCAACAAACTTTTTGTTTGCTACACATCCTAGCTATGCAGCACGATCCCTTTATCAACAGCTAAAAATAGAAGGTATTCTTGTTAGACATTTTAATAAAGACGAAATTACACAATATTTAAGGATTTCAATAGGTACGGATCAAATGATGGAGCAATTCTTAGAAAAATTGGATACCCTTATTGCAGAAAAACGTCCTCTGCTAAGCAGACATACGAGCTTGTAAACATAGGAAATAGTATCGACATAAAGTGAAACTTCCTTCCGTGGGGAGTTTGTTTATCCCACGGATGGTTAGTACCACAAGGGTATGACCTAAAGGCCTCTGAACCAATCGGACATTTACTGATAGTTTATACCCATTTACCAATACCTTGATGTGAAGTCTTACTGCCAGTTATATGCGGGATAAAGTGAAATCGACGTCAAAAGAAAAAAGCATCCGATATTTAGACAGCTTCTAAATGATCGGGTGCTTTCATACTAAGCGTTGCTTAGATTAATGTTTCAACCTTTGCATCCTTTTTTAATTTATCAACTTTTTTCTGAAGTTGTTCATTCGTTTTTTGTTGTTTAATTTGATTTTTGATTTGGTCTTTCAAATCCTTTAATTTACCAATCTCTTCATTTTGCTCTTTCAACTGATTGTAGTATTCTTCAACCTCTTTATCCGTTACTTTGATCTCCAACTGTGAATCAATATACTTGGTAGTAATTAAATCATCTTCTAACTGCCGTTTAAATTGATCTTCCGTAAGATTAAATTGTTCAAGAACTGCAGTTAACTGGTCACCATTCTCTTCTTTTAACGAATCAAATTCGGATTGAACCTCTTTATCTGAAACCTTAATACCCTTGCTTGCAGCATCCTGTCTAATTAAGTGCTGCTCAACCAAAACGTTTATGGTTTGTTCCTTTAGTTTATCTAGATCGCTCACATCCTGTCCATATTGCGCCATTTGGGTTTTTAATTGTGTATAGATCGGGTTGTAGCGTTCACCTTTTATTTCATCACCGTTGACAGAAGCTACAGCTGTTCCTTCTTCTACCTTCTCTTTATCGGTCACTTTTACTTGCTGCTCCTGACCCTCTTTTGATGTATTACCTTCTTCCTGCGTTTGCTCATCTTTCTTTTTATCACCTTCAGCATTGTCATCTCCACATGCTGCCAATACGATTGCTAAGGTTAGTGCTAATCCTAGCATGATAATTTTTTTCATTCGTTAGACCCCTCATTTCTTAATGAATGTCCTTTCATTCAAACATATTTAGGACAACCTTTTCAAGTGCCAAATGTGCCGTTTACTGCAAAAACATGAGAATAGCAAGGGATGAAAGCCCTATTTACAATTGTATAACAATAAACAGCACTTTCCCTAAATTATGCCACATTCGACACGATTTATGTGTGAGTGATTGATTGAGATTCCCAAGACTAAAGTCGCAAGCCCTACACCTGCCATTGTGACCGATGGAATTCATGAATGATTAGCGATCTCAGTCCACACCTCCTAGTACTCGCTGCCTTTCAGCTAACTCACTCTGGATAGGCGAAGGCAACGTCTTCATGTTTAGGCAGGCTACCATCTTCAAACGAGTCCATTTTCGTTACAAAATATTCAACACAACTATAGCAAATTAATGAAGTAAATAGTTAATATAAAAGAAATTAAATAGAGGCTGGTACAAAACACAACTTCTTTACTCAAAATACGAATAATCAAGTTATCAATAGGAGTATCGCCGCACCGTAAAAATATACGCTCTTTCCGCAGGCACGGCCTCAGCTAACTTGGTAAAGAAAAACACGTTACCACGTGGATCTTCGGACGCATGGTTCCCGCCGGAGTCTCACTTATTTCAGGTGCTAAATGAAAGATTCTAACCAAAAGACGAACGATAGTTATTTTCTACTAATCGTTCGTCTTTTATTGTTTCTTCATTCTTTTGTCTCTGTCTCTACCAATTTACTAAGACATGCTTTTTGTAATTATTTTTCTAAGCTTGCTTGAATTTCATCAACCATACCCTGAACAGATACAAGTCCGCCACCAGATAAGTACCAGAATTCAGGATCAAGGTACACGATATTATCATTTTCATAAGCTTTCGTGCCTTGAACTAGTTCGTTCTCCACAATTTGCTTTGCAGAAGATTCTTCTCCAATTGCTGCACTACGATCAATAACATAAAGTAAATCAGGATTCTTTTCAACTACATATTCAAATGAAACATTTTGACCATGAGTAGATGCTTCGATATCTTTATCTACTGCAGGCACATTAAACACATCGTGAATAATACCAAAACGTGAACTAGGACCATATGCGCTAATCTTATCATCATTTGCTAGAATGATTAATGCATTCTCATCAGCTTGTTTTGCTTTTTCTTGTATTCCTGCAATCGATTCATCGATTGTTGCTAGTTCTTCTTCTACTTCAGACTGTTTATCAAAAATCTTACCAAGTGTACTCATGTTTTCTTTAAATGATTCCATGTAACGAGTAGTATCAACACCTAAGTAAACAGTAGGAGCTAATTCTGATAGCTGATCATATACAGATGACTGACGCCCTGAGATAAAGATGACATCCGGATCAATTTCAGCAATTTTCTCAAAATCTGGTTCCTTTAAGCTTCCGATATTTTCATATTCTTCCCCTTCATATTTTTCTAAATACGATGGGATATTACCTTTGGCAACACCCGCTACTTCTACTCCTAATTTATCTAATGAATCAAGTACACCATAATCAAAAACAACTACTTTTTCAGGATTCTGCGGTACTTCTGTATCGCCAAGTTCTTGCGTTATCTTTATATTTTCTGTTTCAGCAGTTTCCTTTTCCTTACTTCCGCTATTCCCTTCATCACTACTTTTTTCTTCATCTGAACCACAAGCAGCCAATGCGAAGACCATTATGCTCATGAATAGTAACAATAGTAATTTCTTCATCATAAACTCCCCAATCTTTTTAATTTAATATTTTTTATATTAACCATACCGCTTCTTACCATTCAAAGTAGATTTCCAGTGTCATTTTTGCCCAATCTCTTTTGTACCGGGCTCGTTATATGAAAGCATTCCAAGAGCTTTTTTTCTTAAACCTATTTACCTGTGCCAAAACATACGATAAAATTAAAATTGTCAGCATTCCTTCATCATGACCTTAGTTTTCTCTAACATCATGATGGGGGGATTTTTTATATTGGAATCACTTCAAATGGTATTAAGCCATGTAGATGATTAAAAATAAACACATATACGTTTATCATCAATGTCTTGAATATCAATGTCCATATCATAAATATCTTTTAGGACACATTTATCAATGACATCACAAGCCTTACCTTGTTTTACTACCTTTCCATCCTTCAAAGCCACAATATTATCTGAGTAGCATGACGCAAAATTAATATCATGAATAACAATTAATATTGTTTTCCCAAGCTCATCTACTAAATTTCTTAGTGTCTTCATGATTTGAACGGAATGGCGCATATCCAGATTATTTAATGGCTCATCCAAAAGAATGTACTCTGTATCCTGTGCAATTACCATGGCTATATGTGCACGTTGACGTTGACCACCACTTAGTTCATCTAAAAACTTATCCTGCATCTCACGAAGCTCCATATAATCAATGGCTTCATCCACTTTTTCCCAATCATAGCTATTGAGCTTACCTTGAGAGTAAGGAAATCGTCCAAATGATACGAGCTCCCGAACTGTTAGTTTTAAGTTGATCGAATTAGATTGTTTTAGTATCGATATCTTCTTAGCCAGCTCATTGTTTTTAGTTTCCATAATGTCTTTGCCATCAATGGATATATTTCCATTATCTTTTGCGATAAGACGACTAACCATAGAGATCAACGTACTTTTCCCAGCACCATTCGGTCCGATGAAAGAAGTAATGGTCCCTTTTTCAATGTTTAAAGAAACATCTTCAATCACTTTCTTCTGGTTATACGACTTAAATACATTTTTTATGTCTACCATGATTTATTCTCCTTTAACAAAAGATATATAAAGTAAATACCACCAATAAAGTTAATGATGACACTAATAGTTGTTTGGAAAGTAAATACTTTCTCCACAATAAATTGACCACCTAGTAATGCGATAATGCTAATTAGCATCGAACCAATAAGAATGTAAAAATGACGGAACGTTTTTAAAAACTCATAAGCTAAGTTTACGACGAGCAACCCAAGAAACGTCATGGGTCCAACTAGTGCTGTTGCCATGGAAATAAATATGGCAACAATGATTAGTAAATGTTTAACAACACGATTATAGGGCACACCTAAATTAATTGCATTATCCTTCCCTAACCCCAATACATCTAAATATTTATAATACCGCATTAAATAAATAATAAGCAGTACAAATATCACAATGGAGATATAAACAAGATTGGTATTTACGTTGTTAATACTTGCAAACATACGATCCTGTGCTACCATAAATTCATTTGGATCGATCAGAACTTGCATAAAGGAAGTGATACTGCTAAAGAACGTTCCCAATATCATACCAACGAGCAAGAGAAAATAGATATTGTTGCTTTCTCCTTTAAAAAGTACTTGGTAGAGTAATAAAGAGAAAACAACCATTCCTCCAATTGACACGAGGTAGTTAACATTACTATTCATCATTATTAATGAATTGGAACCTATGGTAAAAATAATTAACGTTTGGATAAGTAAGTACAGTGAATCCAGTCCTAATACACTTGGTGTCAAGATGCGATTATTTGTTATGGTCATAAAGATGGTTGTTGCAAAAGCAATAGCACCACCTGTAAGTAATATAGCAACTACTTTCATAATTCGCCTTGGTAGGATATAGCCAATATTTCCACTTAGATCATAAAAGATATAGAGCATTGTTAATAAAACAGCAATTATGGCTAGTACGAGTGTTTTCTTTTTATATCCCATATTTTTTTCTCCTAAACAGCAGATAGATAAATAACCCACTACCTATCACGCCAACGGTTAAGCTAATTGGTATTTCATATGGATATATAATTACTCTGCCAATAATATCACATATAAGAACGAATAAAGCCCCTAATAATGCTGTATGTACCAAGCTCTTCTTTAAATGATCACCTTGATAGATGGTTACGATATTCGGAATAATCAAACCAAGGAATGGAATCACACCTACCGCCAAGACTACGGATGCAGTAACTAATGCTACTATAATTAGACCTAAATTAACTACTTGTCGATAATTTAAACCCAAGTTTTTGGAGAAGTCCTCACCCATTCCAGCAATGGTAAATTTATTGGCATAAAAAAAAGCCAATAGCAGGATCGGAATGCTAACATACATTAACTCGTAGTTTCCACTCATAATCATAGAAAAATCGCCCTGCATCCATGACGATATATTTTGAATTAAATCATACTTGTATGCGATGAAAGTGGACATGGAGCTAATGATATTTCCAAACATCAGTCCAATAAGCGGAATGAATATGGCATCTTTAAATTTTATCTTTTCCAGTATCTTCATAAATGCAAATGTACCTAAAAGCGCAAATGCGAATGATACAAGCATTTTTTGAAATGGATTGGCAGCTGTAAATACAACCATGGAAACGAGGATACCAAGCCTTGCTGCATCTAATGTACCAGCAGTTGTAGGTGAAACAAATTTGTTTCTACTTAACTGTTGCATAATTAGTCCACATATGCTCATGCTCATTCCAGCTATTAATATACTAATAAGTCTTGGAACTCTTGATACCATTAATACTTTTGCCTGATCCTCTGATAATCCAAATATATCTAATGGAGATATATCAGAAACACCAATAAATAAAGATACAAAGGAAAGTAGTATAAGTGCTAGTACTAAGTAACGTATTTTCATAGACTGACCTTCTCTTCCAACTTTCCTATATTAATAATTATTCTTACTTTTGAATCGTTCTAATTAATAATGATATTCATTATCAATTAGATTCTTCTATAAGTATAACAGATTTCCCCTTCACGTCAATAAAAAAAGGCTTTCGTTTATATTTTATTCACAAATAAGCCAAAAGAATGAAGCGCTTTCTTATATATGTGGGAAAGTACATTTTTTATTTAAAAATCTTCGTGTGCTATAGTATGGAGAATGTGATAAAAGGATTATTAAGAAGGAACTTCTCAATAATCCTTTGAGAACGGCTTATTCTGTCTCGCAGCCTTCGTCTGTGCAATAGGTCGTTTTTGAGGATTTAGGGTTTAGTGATTTTAATTTGCTTTCTTGTTGCTCTTCTTCCCATACTTGTTCAAGTACTTCCGCAAATACTTCCTGTGGCTGTGCTCCTGAAAGGGCGTACTTTTCATTAAACACAAAAAAGGGTACACCCTGCACACCAATTTGTCGGGCTTGTTCCTCATCTGCGCGCACATGAATCGCGTAATCATCTACTTTAAGCAACGTTGTAACCGCATTTTCATCCAAGCCCACGTCAATCGCAAGCGCAATTAATGTTTCATAATCACTAATTAACTTTGACTCTGTAAAGTAAGCATGCATCAAGCGTTCTGCCATTTCTATACCTTTTCCTTGTTGTTCCGCATATTTTGCAATACGATGAGCGTCAAAAGTATTGGTATGTTGCATCGTATCAAAATGATAGGTTAAACCAACCTCAGCCGCTTGCTTTCCAACACTCTCATTCATTTGCTTCGCTTGTTCTATCGACATTCCTTTTTTTTCTGATAGATATTCATGAATTGATTTATTAGGAGTTGCTTCGGTATTTGGATCCAGTTCATAGCTTTTAAACTCAAGTATTATTTGATTTTCATGTGGAAAAGTTTTCATTGCATTTTCTAGTCTTCTTTTTCCAATATAACAAAAAGGGCATACAAAATCCGACCAAACTTCGATTTTCATAACTACACCTCATTTCTCCTTACATTGTAGCATAGCTATTCTAAAGGAATGAAGAATTGTGCTTGTTTCGTAGCAGCTATGTCTTAATGTTTAGGTGAAGAGCGATCTGTATCTACATATCTTCCCTGATTTGGAACAGCGATGTCTTCAAAATAATCAACAAGCTTTTGTAATCCTTTTGTTAGTTTTTCACCTTCCATAGCGACACCATGTCCAGGTATAACAACTTGTGGATCAAGCGCTGCTAGTTTCTCAACAGATGCTTGTGCAGCTTTCCAATCCGTCGTAAAGTACTTAGGTGGACCACTCACCTCTGCTGTTTGCATAAATACACGAGAGAAAGATTCCTGACGAACTGTAATGAATGCATCACCAGAAAATAAAAGGGAATCACTTTCACGAAAATAGGATACATGCCCAGGCGAATGTCCTGGCGTGTGAATCCATCTCCAACCATCTAAATAGGGAACTTGATGATTATCAGGTAAGGGCTGAACTACATCTCCTAAGTCAATTGGCTCATTTGGATATAACGAAGATATCTTGGCTAATATTCCACTATCAACTGTTGTGTCTGGTTCCGGATAACTTTTTTCGCCACGTAAAAAAGGTAGTTCGTTTGCATGTGTATAAATAGGTACCTCCCACTCTTCTGCTAAATCTGCTAGCCCTCCTACATGATCAAAATGCCCATGTGTTAAAAGGATTGCTATTGGTTTACTTCCCTTACCAAAGCGATCAACTACAACGGATTTTATCTCAGGAGCTGCATTGGGTAATCCTGCATCTATAAGCACCCATTCTCCCTTATCGGGATATCCGATAAAACCAATATTAACTATTTGATCTGTATAGTAATAAACATCACTTTTTACTTGAATACCACCACCACTTGTAATAGATGTCATCGGAATGAATTTATGATGTTCCTTTTGATGAAAATCTTGATCCATCTAAACACGACTCCTTTGCTAATTAATAAGAATAGTATTTAACATATCTAGAAACTTCATGCAGGAGTTACATGTTTTTTGACTAAGCAATAAGAAAAACGGAGCAAAATTCGCTCAGTCCTTATCACTAAATGCTCAGATTTACGCTTCCTCTAGTAGCTATTATGGAATAATAGCTACTGCTTGCTTGACCAACACTCCGGCTGCCCACTTCCCTTTCCGTGGGGT
>NZ_JAWDHA010000060.1:0-27600 GCF_034190895.1 Virgibacillus sp. M23
TTAGTTGAGGCCGTGCCCACGGAAAGCGAAGTAATTAGTCGGAGCATTGCCAATATACATCTAACATTTCAAAATAACTACTTGGCTTAACGCAGTCATTGCACTAATTTTATACTTTCTTAACTTATAAAAAATAAACAATATAAAAAAAGAACGGCATTTTGCAATGATCACATAAAGTTAGATACAGTTATTTCATTAGGTAACTGTTTGGGCATGAGCACGATATAGTAACCGGGCTCATGCTTTTTAATTAGTGTATTTAAAATCACAAACTATGCTTGTGTGAAAATAACCTTTAAGAGCTGTAACAAAAGAATCGTAAAATCTCTGTCCGTTCGGGAATGCGAATAGGATTTTTACTTACGATGATGTATTACTCTCGTAAAATTAACAACAATATCCCATCTATCTACCCTTTGCTTATCCGAAGTAAATAGATCATTCACTTCTATCATTTCCAACGAATGAATGAGAAATCTACTAGATAGACAGCTGCGATTGCCCCTCGATCACGAAGTATACATACTGGATCATACCATTTAGTATGACAAAGCGAATAGCAAATGGTGTGGAATGCCTTCTTCTATACATTAGCGATTCAATGGATTCATTTGTCTATTTTTTAGCATATGATTAGGTTTTATATCATCTATCATCTGTACACATTACAATACTAAAAGTAAAAGGTAGCTGTTCCCGAATTTTTGTTATGACGGAATAACATGGTTAATATAGTAAAGTTTCATTAAACTATCAAAATTATAAACAGCTAGATGGCTACTGTGACTTGTTGCTAACAGGAACCAATCCTATTGACTAATTAAACAACCTCTGATACAACTGCCTCATCGTCATGGATATTTTTCCCTCTATCTATTTTCAGACTCATCATGACAATGAATGAGATGCAGTATAGCGCTGCTAAGTATGTCATTGCTAATGACATACTGGCGTGTTCGAGAATAAAACCTACTAAAATTGGAGATAGTCCACCAACGGCCCTCCCAAAATTAAAAATGGTGTTTGTTGCCGTACTTCTAATATCAACACGATAGAAACGGCTTATTAAGGCTCCATATCCAGCAAACATCCCATTTGAAAAGAATCCAACAATCGCTCCGCCGATGAGTACACCAGTACTTCCAGTTGCATATGCGTACATAAATACAGCAGCCGCAGAAGCAAGGAGGAAAATACCATAGGAAACCTTTAAACCAAATCTATCTATAAACCTACCAAAAGTCAGCATCCCCGCAATCATTCCTACAGCAGTACTGATTGTCCAGATTGCTGAGCTTGAAACAGATAATCCTTGAGATTGCTGTAGCATCGTTGGAAGCCAAATCATTAAACCATTATAACCAGCGATTTGTACAGTTGCCATCACAGCTAAGCCGATCGTTGTTAATGCAACACGTGGCGAATGAAACAGTTGCTTTAGCTTACCTTGTTTTTGAATTGCCGGTTTTTGCTTCTGTGCTGCTAGCCATTCTGGTGATTCTTGCAAATTTCTTCTAACAAAATAAGCAAATATAACTGGAATGATTCCAACTAAAAACAAGCCCCTCCAGCCAAAAATTGGTAAGAGCACAGAACTTAAAACAGCGGCTATAATAACTCCGAACTGAGCGCCAATACTGACATAAGAAGAAGCGCGCCCTTGCTTATTTTTCGGCCATGCTTCTGCGACAAGCGCCATACCAATACCGTATTCTCCGCCAGCCCCAAGTCCTGCAATAAATCGGAAAATATATACTTGTTCAATGTTAGTTGCCAATCCAGTTAGCGCCGTACCAATCGCAAACAGGAAAATCGTATACGTAAAAATACGTACTCTACCAAACTTGTCCGCTAATATACCAAAGATTATGCCGCCGATAAGCATACCTATATTTGTAATAGATGATATAAATCCACCCGTAGTTAAATCAATTTGAAAATCAGCAACGATTAAAGACATAGCAAAGGAAATGAACATAATATCCATGCCTTCTAATGTTAAACCAGTTACGGAAGCTACCACTGCTTTGTTACGATATTTCATTTTTTGTCTCCTTTCAAGCCTCACTGGACTTCGTTTAAAGGTGTTGAGTTTTCATCCGAAGCTTATTTAGTGTTAATATAAAATAAAATACCCTTTATCCAGAAGAGGAAAAGGGCATGAACGGTTATTTTAATAACTATAATAGTCACGTCACTACCCTTTTTGGTCTCTCTGGACCATCTTAAAGGAATATGCTGTTATATATATTAGCATATTGACGAAAAGCATGCAATATTGTTAATTTCTAAATTTAATACTAATGCATCGCATTCACTCTCTTTTCATTTACTTACCTAAAATCTCCCTTGTCTTCTCCAGAATTTCCTCATCTTTTAATCGAAATTTGAACTCAACTCGTCGAGATTTCTTCGCATTATATCCACCCTTATCATCTGTGCGAACATCAGAAAATGACTTGCTATTAACGGTCAGCTTTTCCTCTAAATGCTGTTGAATATTCTTATATGGAAAATCCGCACTTAAAATATATGCTGCAACACTATATGCCCTATCTTGTGAAAGCTTTAGATTATATAAATAAGTGCCATCTCGATCAGTATGCCCTTCAATAATAATCTCCGCGATATATTGTTCATAACCACTTTGCAAAAGTATATCTAAATATTTTGGCACGAACTCATCTAAAAAAGTAAACGATTCTGGCTTTAATTCATCTTTGTTGTATTCAAAGAGAATTTCCGTGTTAAAAATAATGGCGCCTGTCTTATCATCGACTTCAACCCCGAGTTCTGAACCGCTAAATTCTTCTTTTAAGTCATTCACCAATTTCGCACGCACTCCCATAATTTGATCTAGTGTTTCCTTCATTTCTTCAATCTGTAATGATTTAATGACCATCATACAGATAAAAATTAGCATAAAGCAGAGTAAAATGGTTGTCAGTAAATCTGTAAAAGATGGCCAGAAATGACCTTCATCCTGATCCTGCTTAAATAATCGTTGATATTTAGTATTCATTCTGACTCAACCTTATCGGATTATTCGGTGTTGTTGTTCGCTGTACAAAAGCTGTTAGCTGTTGGTTAAGTATTTGAATCTCACGGTTAAGATCTTGCAAGGTTTGTTGAATTAAACGGGCATGACTCTGTTCATTAGCTTCAGATGTTCGACGTAGGTCTTGAAATTCCTTGCGAATCCCATCATTTGCTCCTTGCATATAATCACGAATCGCCTGACCAACTTTATCCAATTTACTTCCAAGTGACCCTTCAAGATTTGTCACATAAGTTGATAACGTATCCTTTAAGACGCCTACACTTGTCTCTAACTGGTTTTCTCGTTGTTGAAATGCTTGGTTCATTTGTGAAATGGTCGTATTCATTTCCTGAATTAACTGGTTATTTTTCATTCCCAATTGTTCATATGTGCTGGAAGCTTCCTGCATATGCTTCTCAAAATTCATCGAATCAGCTAAATGTGTCTTCAAATGTTGATTGAAGGTTTGATTAAATTCTTTTAGTTCTGTAAAACGATCCGACAATAAATGCTTATATTCTGCCTGTGTTTGATTAATAACATCCAATGCTTCAGGGAGCTTCACAATGGAATGCCCCATCTTATCAAAACCTGTAGAAAGCTCTCGTAGCTGTGTCATAATCCCAGTCAACTTGGTAGAAAGATCTTCGCCGAAGACTTGCTTAAATTCCTTATTATGACTGGCCATCCGCTCGACTAAATCCTTGGACTTACCATTAATACTTTCAAATATCGTATGCAACGAGCTTTGCTCTTCTAACAGATCAGAAGTAAATTGCTTCATATCACCTACCGATTTATCAAATTGTTGGAGTGTATCTAATTGAGCACGGGAAACTTCTTTTACCTTTTCATAGGTATTTTCAAATGCTTTCAACATTCGTTCATTTCTGCCGTCAATACGCTTAAAATACGTAAATAATGCTTCGAAGTTTTCATTCAGATTTTTAGTTCCTTCAGAAAACCCATCTGTTACATCCTTCATATAATCAAAAAGTTGTTGAAAATGACGAAGATTTTCAGAGAGCCCATCATTAAATGAAGCTAAATCCTTTGCTGACTGCTGAAGTCCTGTTGTATATTCTTGAAACCCAGTAAATGCAGCTTCTATCCCCTGTAACGACTCTTGGTTCGTTGCCTGCAAGCTTAGAATAGATTCATTAATGGTTTCAGATACTTGGATTAATTGACTAATACCGTGCTGTTCATTCTCTTCAAATTTTGATTCAGTCATCAGCATAATATCTGTGAGCATAAATTCCGTATTGAGTACTTTAATCAATACCGTCATCACCAGTGAGAAGCCCATCCCTGCTATACTCGTATAAAAGGCAACATCAATACCTGCTAAAACACCCGCTACCCCTTCGACTAAATCACTTCCTTCGATATTAATGCTACTTAATGATGACGTTAAACCTATAAATGTTCCTAATACCCCTATCAAAATAAACATCGAAACTGTCATTTGAATTATTTTTATTAAACTAACCACAGGTACATTAAACAAACGCCAACTAGAAAACTTCTCCTGTACGAATGTTTCTGCTTTTACAGCCTCTCCTTGCTGCTTCTTATCATATTGTTGTTTAAATGAAGCTAGTGGTTCTATCTCCATTTGACTGGTATCTTTTAAGAAATCCCTTATTTTCTTTAGCTTGTTAAACAACGCCAAATGTACCAAAAGCGCGACCATAAATGTGACAAACAATACGATAAAGATAAGCTCTATCATCGGGTTTGCTAAGATCGCCTCTGCTTTTTGTTCGCTAGTAAATAGTTTTAATATCGATTCAATCATTCATCTTCCCCCTAATGTAGAGATTCAACAGCTGCTTTGTTAGGTCTTAGTGAATGTTTATGCTGTATACATCTTACTATATAGCTATTCATGGCATGGCCAATTCATGTATAGTTGTTGAAATATAACCAGCTGATGCAAGAACAGGAAAGATGTTTGCAAAAAAATCTTCTGTAACAACGATATAAGACGATAACTGCGTGTTGCTACGGAGAAGTGCACAACAATACAAAATTTAAAGCAAGCCAAAAGGTGCTCCTCTGTCTTTCCTACGAGAAGCACCTTTTAGTTTCATAATTAGTTATTTATACGTTTGATTTTATTTTTATTTAACTGTTGTGACAGGAAAGATGATTGTATTCAATAATGCACCCATAATAATGATCATGGCGGAAAAATAAAACCACAGCATTAGAACAACAATACTACCCAATTGACCATAAAAAGCAGTATAATTATTTTGGCTAACAAATGATGAAAAAACGATAGAAACAATCTGCCAGCCAATCGTTGAGAAGATTGCCCCTGGAAGCACGTTTCTCACCTTGAGATTAATATTTGGAGCAAAATAATACAATCCGATAAAGAAAACCATTATAAATATGCTTCCGACACCCCATTGAAACAAGAACCAGTACCCTTGAAATCGCTCAATAAACTGGACATCCTGTAAATAATGTCGCATGAATCGATCCACTAACGGAATCACTACAGTGAATAAAATAGCAAACATTAACCCAAGTGTTAATACTAAACCCTCGATAACTTGTTTAATAAAATTCTCCTTCGCTTGAATACCATAAATTTCATTAAGAATTCGTTTCAAGCATTGCACACCCATAGAAGAAAGCCAGATACTGATCAGAAAACTGAAAAAAGCCATCTGTTGATTCGCTAAAATATTCGATATCGTATTTTCGATTAAGCTATATGTACCTTCTGGGGCAAATGGACGCACAAGTTCAATAATATAATCTTCGCTTATAGGTAAATATGGAAGCAGCGAATAAATGACTAAAAGAAACGGGAAAATAGAAAGCAGAAAATAATAGGCCATTTGCGCAGACAAATCATAGACCTTGAAGGTAAAATATCGATTTACCAACTTCTGAAGTACTCTAATAATAGCCATGAAGAAGACTCCTTACATACCTCGCATAAAGTAAAACTTCTATCCGTGGGGTTTTGTTTTTCCCCACGGATTGGTAGTACCACAAGGGTATGACCTAAAGGCCCTTAAACCAATCGGACATTTACTGGCAGTCGTCCACCATTTAACCGTATTGGTTTCACTTTTTTGCTGAAATGGGGGCTTACTGTCAGTTATATGCGGGATACATACAACAATACACAAAAAAAGTGTGTAGCTGTCCCAGCTATAACAAACAGATGCCACACTGCATGGTGATAACGAAAACCTCGCCATACATAGAAAATAGCTCCAAACGTGTAACAGAGACCACCGATCACAAGCAGTGTCACACCATTAGGATGTAGATTATTAACAATCTGATCCCATCCTAATGTAACCATCCAGCCCATTGCAATATAAAGTATCGTTGAGGTTATCAGATATTTTTTCACAAAGTACGCTTTAAATACGGTTCCGGCAATTGCAAGTCCCCAAATAATACCAAACATTGTCCATCCTAATGCACCTTGTATAACAAGAAAAGTAAACGGTGTATATGTCCCAGCAATAAATAGATAAATGGACGAATGATCAAAGATTTCAAATAGATCTTTCGCCTTACCTGGCGGAAATGCGTGTACCAGCGTTGATGATAAATAGAGAATTACCATCGTTGTACCGAATATCGTAAAGCTAACAACATGCCACGCTGTCCCGTACAAGGATGAATATACAATTAGTACAATCAATCCTGCAATACTCCCTAATGCTCCTATCCCATGCGTTATCGCATTGGCTATTTCCTCACCTTTTGAAAAAACATGTGTCTGTGCCAATTGATCATTCCTTACTGTTCTATATTTACAAATAATTTTTCTACATTACTCCCTCATTGATCACTAATTATAGTATAACAATAAGATATATATAATACCTTAATAAGCTTACTCCATATTTTTTCTTATTAGAAGCTGGAACCTCTTTAATCAATTTAAATTGGTAGAAGCAGAGAAGTAGACCCTTTGCAGGTTTAAATAGATCCGCCTTTAACCTATCTACTATCTTTAGCTATCTTTGAAGGATAATTGCCATTTCTTGTCGAATAACATAGTGAATAAGTAAGAAAGGATGAACAAAAGTGCATGATTCATTTATTTCATTATTTGGATTTATACCACCATTATTTTATTTAGGTTTTATCGTATTTGTCATTTGGTTTCTGACCCAAATAATTCAAATTCAAAGGCAGAGAAATGAAATTCTAAAAGAAATCCTACAAATGATAAACAAAAAGTCTGATTAGATCGAGGCATGAAGATAACTAAGCTGGTCTTTTCTAAAGACCTGCAACACACTACATTATCTTCGGAAAATACGAAAACTCCTTGATTAAGAAAAATGTTTTTCTACGTGGGTTGTATCGCTACCGAAGTTTCCCTTATCCTGTGAGTGGATACACATCTGCGACTTAAAGCTGTGTCAGCACGAAGAGGCTCACCAGCGACCCACGGTAACTCCAGATCAGCTTCGTTACACGAACTATCAATCTATTTATTCGTTATTTCTCCGATTAAAATACTTTTTTCCCATCGCTATTGGAGAACATATATTTTCCATACAACAACGGTTCACACTCCTCATAAGTAAATAGCTTTTGTAGCTCTTCCAGTTGTTGCATGATCGTAAATCGTTTTACGACAGCCTATGTTATTTAAATACCTTCTTTACCTCTAACTGGTGTTAGCGTGCATATCCTTTCTACACTGTTTATATAAGGCTTAGCTTTTTGAACGAGTGCTTGTGTTACGTTCAAAGTTAACGAATCCTGATGTGCTTCCTGACTTTCCCACAATTCATAAACATAGATATCTGTATCCCTTTCATTTGCTAAGTTAACTATATAGAACTGACACTCCTCTAATTCTTCCATTTCATCTCCTGCATTTACAAGTATTTCCGCTAAGTATTCCTGCCTTCCAGCAAAAGCAGTAAACTTTGTAATTAATCCAAATCTACGCAAACCAAACCCCTCCTTTTATTTATTCGTTCGGCAAATCATTGTCATTATCCTGCTTGGCGAAAGCATTAACTTCACTTAAAAAAACTTAAAAATAATTACAATTACTTATATTTATAGTATAATGAAAACAAAGCACAGAATGATGGAGGCGGATCTGTTTGTATCAAGAAGAAAGATTGATTGGCATACTGGAGTTTCTTCAACGTAATAATAGGATATCTGTTGAGCAAATCTGTTCCTTGTTTGCCATTTCCAGAGACACAGCCAGAAGAGATCTTGTCAAATTGGAAGAAGAACAAGCGATTATCCGTACACGAGGAGGCGCTATTCTCCCAGCATATCATAATGAAGTAAAAAGCTATTCCAATCGCTTAACGATGGTGTCTATTGAAAAAAAAAGTATTGGAAAAAAAGCGGCTATGCTCATTTACCCAAGAGACAGAATCATTTTAGACGCATCAACAACTGTTCAATCCTGTGCTGAGCAGCTCAATAATATTAACTGTACAATCATTACAAATTCAATTAATCAGGCAGATCTATTATCTACTAAATCTGAAATGAATATTCAACTACTTGGAGGAACCTTGGAAAAGGATCACCGTTATTTATATGGTCCATCAGTCATTAGTAAACTTTCAGAATACCTTGTTGATAAAGCGTTTATTGGTGTAGTAGGAATATCTGAACATGGATTAACCGTCGCTCATGAAGAAGATGGGATTGTAAAAAGAAAAATGATGCAACAGGCAAAGCAAGTTATTGTTTTAGCCGATAGTACGAAGTTAGGAAAATCAGATTTTTTCCGCTTTGCTGAGATACGTGATATCGATTTATTAATAACCGATCGAACTCCTTCACAAGCGTTTAGAGAGTTACTAACTAAGCATAATGTAGAGCTATTAACCACAGATTTGCATGAAATAGGAGATGACTAACATGACAAAATTAATCGCCATTGATTTGGATGGAACCTTGCTAAACGAAAACAACAAGATAAGTATAAAAAACCTCGAAGCGATAACTTCTGCTCAGTCGAAAGGGATAGAAGTCGTTATCGCTACTGGGCGTGCGCACTTTGATGTTCAAACACTTTTTAAAGACACGGGTATTAACACGTGGATTATTGGAGCGAATGGAGCAACCATACACAGCCCAAATGGTAAATTATACCGATCGAAAGCAATTCAAAAACAGGATGCAGTCAACATACTGAACTGGCTTGAAAAAGAGGACTATTATTATGAAGTATTTAGTAATCATGCCATCTACACACCACAGCATGGCAGAGAATTACTAGCAATCGAAATAGATAGAATGAAAAGTGCGAACCCAGAAATTAATGTAGATCAGTTATCCGATGCTGCAAATAAGCAGTTTAGTCAAACTGGCTTTTCATTTATACGTTCCTACCGAGACTTCATTGGTCAGGATTTGGATGTTTATAATGTTCTTGCATTTTCGTTCAATAAAGAAAAGTTGGAAAAAGGAAGAAACCACTTTAAAAATCTAGCCAATTTATCGATTGTTTCTTCAGCAGAGCATAACTTTGAATTAGAGCACATTGATGCTTCCAAAGGAAATGCATTAAGCATGCTAGCAGAGGAATTTAGAATTGAGCTATCAGAAACAGCGGCCATCGGTGATAGTTTTAACGATTTATCGATGTTGGAAATCGCTGGTAAAAGTGCAGCAATGGGGAATGCCCCTCAGAAAATTAAAAATTCGTGTCAAGTAGTTACTTTGCCTAATACAGAAGATGGCGTCGCTCACTTTATTCATTCATTACGTTAAGAAAATTACGGAATGATACTCTGTTTGGCGTGACGTCGAAGATGACGGCGTAACATGCAGCGTATTTTCTGAGCGTGTCCCTTATTGGACATGCTTTAGCTTGTAGAAATCCTAGTCTCTACAAGCTTTTTGATTAGAATAAAAATAATATAGCCACTGAATATGCGAGACGCCTTTAAAAAGAAGCACGCTTTTTCTGCGTGCAATTTATCGCTGCCGGAGTCATTTTATTCAAGAAAAAACTCCTTTCTATAAAATTCTTTTTATTCATTTCCCAGTACGTATAAGTTTAAAACTTTATAGCATTTCAAAAAATATGGAGGTGGACAATAGTGACCAAAAGGAATTATAGAATAGTAGAAATTGCTCCTATACTTACCATTAGCAAAATAATACCAAAAAAAATGGTAGCTATCGAGAAGAATAACACTCGCTCTTTTCTTATAACAAAAGATAAACAGAACAGAAACGCAGGTACTGGAAACAGAATACTTAAAGGTTCCCATTTGGTGACAAAATAGAACATTGCTAATAGGAAAGCACTATATCCGAACACGGATCTAAGTAGTAGTATTAATTTTTTATTTCCAGTTTCATGAACGCTCCACAAACCAACATAATGCTCCGTTCTATCTTTCAATGGTTGTTCATCTTCATAATAGAAATAAATAGGCTGGAGATAGGGTATTTTTTGTTGCACTACATCTTTCCCCCAAATAAATGACTTTCCCGCTATATCAAACGTGTTGTAGATATGCCTATTCTGTACAGATACTTTTGGATAAGCGGGAGTCGGGGTATGTTCTGTGTCAATAGAAAAAGTAATTCGCTGATTATCTGTTTTCCCATAGTACGCTTTCCAAGATAAAGTTTGAATAGGAGAGAAAATGTATCTCCAGAACTGTTTTTTTACTGTAGTAGCCATACTTGTATCAACTGGTATCCAACCTTCTTGTTCCAAGTAAATTTCATTCCATACATGCGGCTGATGTTTTCCACCTGTAAACGCCCCTACCATTACACGGCAAGGGATACCAATAGCACGACAAAGGGCTGCATATAGAAAAGAAAATTCACCACAATCTCCGTTCTTATCTTTGAGGAAATGTGTAACCCCCCTAGCTTTTGGAGGAAATTTATAGTTATAATGCTTGACGATATAAAAAAACAGTAATTTTGTTTGTTCTTTTGGATTTGTTTCACTTCTAATGACATTGAAAGCGATGTGCCTTACTTCTTCGTTTACACAAACCATAGGTGTCGACCTTAAAAAGAAATTTTTTTCTTCTTGGGTCAATTCTGGCAGACTATCTTCTGTTTTGCTTAACAGCTCTATCTCGTAAGATGCTTTCATTGTTTCACCAGATTCAATTTTATAGAAACTAATCTGATTACCAATCATATCTTCATTTTCTTGAACGGGTAATGATTTCTGCTCGTTTATTATTTTCTGATACCTCGTCTCTGGTGGAGATGCTAGCCATAGGTATACATTAGCGGAAGTAGAATTAAAATATTGAAAAGTATAGGTTACTTTATTTTTCAAAGTTTCACCTGCTTTTTACTTATTTTAGTAAAAACCTTGTATTACAAATGGTTTTTGTATTTATCAATATCGATTAACTTTTATCATGGATCCTACAAGAATCACCTTCACATCCTCCAACTGGAAGTATTTTTCGCTTACTTGCCAACCAGTCATATAACCTAGACCCCACCCCCACCCAAATAAACAGTTTAAGCAAGGGGACCACGGGCCATAAAAATGGGACTTGTTTAGCTATACGTAATATACTATCTATTCCTTCTTCTATTACACCATTTATTATGATAATGGTGTGCATTCGTTTTTCCACTTTTTCATATTCTAAGCCGTATTCATTTAAAACAGCTATATTTCTAGTAGACTCATATTGAAGACGACGGAAACAATCCATTTTTGCTAGTATTTTCATGCTTCTTGTGCAAACAGGGCACCAAGTATCATAAAAAACAAGGACACGATTCTTTTCTTTAGACTTGTTCGATCTGTTCAACTTCATATTGCTTCCCCTTTCTGAGCCTTAATTTGGATAATAATCTTTTCACAGCTGTGTATGCTCGTTCATACTCTTCATTTTTCAGTAAAACAAGTTGTATGGAAATCATTGTCGCAGAAAAAGTAAACAATCCCATCACTATCGCAATGCCTATATGCATAGCGATAATATTAAAGATAGCAATATATCTAGTGTAGCGATTGAATAATAAAAATGGATATGTTATTTGCGCAAAAATAGCTCCATATGCACCAATCAGTAATAAAAAGTCGGATGATATAACTAACTCCTTAAAAAACGGATGGGTGTATTCGTCTACTTGTAAGATATAGTAAAGTGCTGTACCGTTTTGCCAAACTTCTCCCATGATCTTGTGCATACCAGATGTTAAATACATAAAGGAGACTTGTATAATGGAAGCAAGAACAGCTAAATTATGAAATGCATTGGATAAAGACGGTGACAGGGTAATACTGGAAACTTTCTGTTTTCTTCTATAACCATCCAGTGAAAAAAATGCCGTAGTATTTGCAAATAACAAATAAAATAGAATGATCCTCATTACATTGTCTCCACCATCTAGAATTAAAACATTTGCATGTTGAAGAGACCAAATAAAAATGAAGTTTAAGATAGCTGTTAGTCTTCCCATGAATCCAATAGTAAAGAAAAAAGCGATTACAACACCGATATGAAAAATGATTTCAAAGTACAGTAAGGAATCATTTAATTGATAGATAGAAAAATTATTAGTGGTAAACAGTTGTTTTGTTAAAGTTTCATGATCCTGCATCCCATTTGGTCCCCACAGAAATCTTCGTTGCCCATAATGAATAAAATAGAAATATAAAATTAATAGACCAAAAGCAATTCTAATTAAACTGGTTCCCATTAACATATGTTTTTGTGTAGATAGCTTCTCATAAATTTTATTCAAAACTTGGCATCCTCCTTTGAGTAAATGTTTGGTTTAATTTTATAATATTTAAAGCATATCCATAAAAAGCCCTTACGAATGAAAATGACGTGATTTAAAATAGTTAGAATTAATTAATCACATCTTTTATGTGACGTGTTCTCTTACTCAGATTACCCGGGTACCTCTGGCGATAGATAACTGTTGAAAATGCATTAAAACACAGGGGAAACTTTTTCGAATTCTCGCCATTCAAATTCATGTATATTTGTTTTATTTTTAAAGGTTGGATTGCTCTGTTCCGAATAAGGTGTAGCCTCTGTTTGTCTAACGATTAATTGTGTACGTGCTATATCTTCTCCAGGATATAAACTGCTTACGTAAGATTGAGCATAACGATTTAATATGTCAATCCCATCTTCTCTTTGCTCTTTCATCATTTCATTATCCAGAATATAGTCAAAATCTTCCTTATTTAATTTTTTTTCTTCTACTTTTTCAGATAGCTTCATGGTTATGTCATCTTTTTGATGAAGGGCAGTAAAAGCGCCTCGCTGAATTCTAACTAAACGATTATAAGGTGTAAAACGATTTTTATAGTTCTTTTCAATCATAAAAGACGTTAAATTAATCCATTCTGTTGTCTCTCCATTAGCCAATTCTGCACGTACTAGGAATTGGTTGTTCGTACTTGCTGGATTGGGAGCAAATAATCTCCAGTTCTGTGAAAACAAAGGTTCCATATATCCATTTATTATAAATCCGAATTTTGCTTTTACAGGATTAAAAGGGGCTAAATAAATAGCGGTAAATAAAAAATGTATGGAAAACAAAATAATAGAAAATATTATAATAATTTTTTTCAACATAATATCACCTCTATCTATTGGACGATTGTCCCATGTTTTGGGACAATCGCCTTTTATTTAATGTAAATATTTATTGATCAAAAACCACTTTAATATTTTCATAACCAGTCGGGCTTGCATTCATTGCACTGCCTCCTAATGCATCATATGCATCAGCACCGGCTTTAGCTGTAAACCCTCCAACAAAAGCTGTTGCTGCAACACGCGAAGCTTGCATTGCATAAGCTCCTGCAGCTGCTGGAGTTGCTTCAGGAGACACTTCATTGTTAGAAGCTAATTCAGTCTGGACAGCTGTTTGCGTTTCAATATCATCAGCACCGGCAAGGACAGATGTTGTAGCAGTACCTCCAATAAATAAACTTAATGTTAAGACTCCTGTTATTAGCTTTTTTTTCATTAAACTATTCCTCCCATTCATATTAAAAAATAAATTACCAACTACACCGACCTGTACTTATCTTGATATCTTATTCATAGATCCCCTCCTTCAAAGAGGTTGTACAAAAAGTCGATAATGAGAACATATGAATTTCTTCGTTTACTTACTACTTACCATCGAACTTCTTGTACTTTCTATCCTCCTTCTAGATAGTAATAAACCTATTTCATGTACAAAGTAACACAGGTAAAATGCAATTAATGTCATAATTTGTTGAAAACATGTAAAAAAAAGTTAATATTTTTTACACAAATTATGAGAGCAAATTTAGGTTTAATACAGCCAGCTATTCCATAGGGGATCAGAAGGTAGTTTAGAGTAGTGGTCATGAAAGCATGGATGACGTGAGCAAATATTTCTTACTATTGGTGTACTTCCCTGTAATCATGCCTGTCCAAAGGTCTTTTTGAAAACGTTTATGATTCTATTTTGAATGATCGTCTAATATTTAATAGATAGGAAGTTTTAAGTTTAAATATAAGGTTAGCATCGCTAATTAATTACAGAGGGGGCAAAAGAAAATAAGATAAAGAACATATATGATATGTTCCCATCAAAGTAAACCGATTAAAATTGTCCTTAAGATTGTGCTTAGCGTTGTAAATCTGAGTGTATAGAGGAAATATTTCACTCATTTTTTTAAAAATCATCTACATAGAACTACGGATATGTTATTACATTACTAAGTGGGTACTTCATTTGATGACAAACTACATGGTAATATACATTAGTTATTAAGATTCCACAGTTCAGGAATTGTTACAAAACGATATCCTCTCCGCTTAAGAATTGTTATCATATTTTTTAGTGATTCGACTGTTCCCGTTAGGTCCTGCGAACTATGTCCAGCACTATGCATAAGTACTATAGCTCCTGGATGAGCTAAGTTAAGCACAGTTTGAGAAATGTCTGTGTTTGAAAGTTCCTTCCAATCCTCCGTATCAATAGACCAGCCAATGCCTTTATATCCCATATTACCGAGCTCTTGTACAAATTTTTCACTTATATCTCCATATGGTGCTCTGAAGAGTGTCGAACTTACTCCCGTAGCTAATAATATTTGTTTTTCTGTACTCTTAATTTCCCATTTCATCCGATTAACACTAGTCTTTGTCAATTGAGGATGCCAAAATGAATGGTTACCAACACTATGACCATCTTCAACAATTCTCCTTGCCACATTAGGATACTTTGAAACACGTGCACCCATTAAGAAAAAGGTTGCCGGAACCCCTTCCCTTTTTAATATATCTAAAATTTTCGGGGTATACTGTTGATCAGGGCCATCATCAAAGGTTAATGCAATAACCTTTTGGTGAGTTTTCCCTTGATACATCATTATGTTCGGATAATTTATTTGCAATGGATAGTTAGATACATCTGCAATAGAAACTCTACAAAATATAATTATTGTTAATAAAGTAATATAGAAAAGTAAAGAATATCTTAACAATTTCATATCAATAAACTCATCCCCCTTACCTACTGTTTTATTATGACTATCTTAGAATATTATATTCATTATTTGGATTCGGAGTGGCTAGTGGGATTTAGAGATATTTCAAGGATAGTTAAGGAATTTTAACATCAAGGGAAACGTTTAAAAACTGATTAAAGACATACTTGATGTCGTTAGTGGTAGTACCTGTAATTGCTAAATAGTATGATCAACTCTTGCAAATAGAAAATTTCACTTTTAATTTCTTAAGTCGCTGTTTATTAATAGCTTCTTGAATATCAACATATGTAGCATTAGGGAAGACGAATTGAAGTGCATCCATCATTGCGCATATGATACCTATTTTTGATGAAGAAAATCCTTACATAAAATGGCATCACCACCTGGGGGCAGTTAATCGGTTAGGATCAAGGTCGAAGTATTAACATCATTTACTCGCGAATTACAGGTATTATAAAGAAACATAGTTGAACAATACATACACCTCGTTTAAATATAAACACGATTAAACGAGAGAGATATGTGTGTTTATAATTACTGGTCAGAAACAACTTCATCCTCATTTGTACAAGCAAGGCATCGAAGTACCTTATCATTCCCTATGTTTCCTTCTAAAAATCCACCATGACAGTAAATAGGCTTATGGCATACCGCACAATAACCAACCATTTCTTTTTCCATCATCATCCCCCTTTTTTATATAGATAAAATACTTTAGTAGACAACACATAGACTTTATGACAAAATATTACGGTGTTGAGGCCAACTATAAAAGTATAACTGCCATTCAACATGATTGGAGGACACCATGAGCAATCGAAATAAAGGAATTATCTTACTACTTTTATCTGCATTTGGTTTTTCTATGATGGCAGCTTTTGTTAAGCTATCAGGTGATGTACCAACTGTTCAAAAAACGTTCTTTCGAAATGCTATTTCCATGATTATTGCATTTGGATTCGTCAAATATTATAAGGAACGTTTATTTGGTAAAAAAGAGAATCAAAAAATTCTCTTGCTACGATCTAGTTTAGGAGCAATTGGTATTATTTTATATTTCTATGCTATTGACCATCTTGTTCTATCTGATGCAGATATGCTAAACAAGTTAAGTCCATTTCTTACTATTATATTTGCAGCAATCTTTTTAAAAGAAAGAACACGTACTTTTCAAGTTGTTGCTATAATTATTGCCTTTATCGGAACTTTATTTATTATTAAACCAGCATTCTCGGTAGATACGATACCTTATCTCGCCGGTTTTCTTTCAGCTGTGTTTGCCGCAGGAGCATACACCGTATTACGCGTATTAGGAAGTAAAGAACAGTTTTATACAGTCGTTTTTTATTTTTCATTCTTCACGACAATGATATTGCTGCCATTCGTGCTTGTTTTTTATGAATCAATGAGCCTGCAACAATGGACATATCTACTAGCAGCTGGTGTATTTGCAACTGTTGGTCAATTCGGTATTACGATTGCATATAAATATGCTCCTGCAAAAGAAATATCCATATTCTTCTATTCTACAGTAATTTATTCGGCGTTCATCAGCATTGTTTTATTCGATCAAATTCCCGACGTTTGGAGTATAATTGGGTATATTACAATCTTCGGTGCATCATTCTATATGTTTTTAAGGAACAATGCAGTTAAATAATTGTAACATCTTTTCTAATATGTAGGTCATTTAATAGTAATACATGTTTTCCCAAAATAACAGACAATAGGTTATGGTCACTTTGTTTTATCGCATTTACTACTAAAGGGGAATAATTAATGTTTAATAATAAGATTAAAAAATATTGGAATATGTACGCTAAAGAGAATGATTTAAACATGAACCTTCCAGAAGCATGGATGTTTGGGGATGGTACCAAAGAAATGGGAGATGAATTAGGAAGTTTAGTCGTTAATGGAATCAAAACTGGAACATGCGCTGCTCATTGTGTTTATGAACTGGAAGGAGAAGAAATTCCAAAAGTTGGTCAGTATGATATTGTATTAGACGGTGATAATAATCCATTAGCAATTATAAAATATACAAAGATCGATTTTATAAAAATGAATGAAGTATCAAGTGATTTTGCAAGATCTGAGGGCGAAGGAGATTTAAGCTATGATTATTGGTATCGTGAGCATGTCAAATTTTTCACTTGGGAATTAAGTCAGTACGGCCTTACTTTTACCCCCGACTTATTACTAGTCTGTCAAACATTTAAGGTAATGGATGTTTATAAGGATTAAGGTATAAATTAAAGAAAAGAAATACTTATCAAAATATAGCATGTGAATGACTCAATACTAGCGCTCATCACCTCTACGCTAGTTAGGATTTATTGATAATGGTGAAAGGTTTGGTAAAGAAATGGCAGTCGTTAAAGTAATCACTACCTTATAGAACAATGGAGGTTCGTTCCATTGATTCGCTCCCCTATCATTTAATAAAAAAGGGCTGATTCACAGAATGAATCAAGCCCTTTTGTTACTTACTTACAGTTTCATTGTAATTGCTCTCTTCGTAGCCACATGTAGCAATGCTTGTAAAATGGTCAGGTGCTACCTTTGCTTTCATTTTCATTGAAATATAGTAGACGAAGCCTGAAGCAATTAGTGACTGAACAGCAGGAAGACCAAAAGTAGTTACATACTGTGTCAAATAACCTAGCATTGTACCTACCACTAAAGCAATAGTAGCCATCCAGTTCCAGCCTTGATGATCTGTCCACGTACGTTTACGGATAAAAAAGAAGTCTACCATTATTACACCCGCAATTGCTGGATACACTAATGCAGTTAAATATAAAAAGTCCATAAAATAATCAAGAATACCCGCTAATGATATGATAATAGCAACGACTGTACCAGCAAAGGTGAGCAACGCTCTTCCCTTATTGGAATTCACATTTAACATATTAGACAATGCTAATCCCATACTATAATTATTAACCAATTGACTCGTCCATGTGGCAAACCAGAGAATTAAAAATCCCCACACTGGAAACCCTAGATTCAACATTACATTAACAATATCTGCCTCCCCAACTCCAACAGACATAACAGCTCCTACAATAAATAGTGGAAGGCCTATGATGGCAATACCTGCAGGAATAAGTGCATTATCCTTTATTGTTGGTTTAGCATATCGTGTATAATCTGAAGCAATAACCCACTGAGATACATTTACACCAATAACTAAACTAATAGCTGCAAATATCCCCATCGAAGGGGCTGGATTCCAATTGGAGATTGTTTCCCACCCTGTATTTCTTAATGCAAAATAAATTCCCGCTCCAATTAGAAGAAGTCCAGCAGGAACAGCAATATAATCTGTCCATTTCATGGAACTATACCCAATAATAGAGGGTATAGCAAAAAGCAAACCCGCTATCGCCGTTATACATGCCCATAGCCCCCATTGTGTGGTGTAATCAATTCCAAACATCGCAGATATCGCATTACCTGCCACAGATGTCTGTACGGCCCACCATCCAAGCGAGACTACAAAAATAGTTAAACCTACAATAAACCTTGCTTGCATCGCACCAAAACTAGTTCGGGCTATAACAGATGAGGAACGTCCTGTTTTGGCACCAATATACCCTTGTAATGCATTTCCTATCCATTGTATACCAAATAGAGCTACTAAAAGAATAAAGAATGTTTCCCCAAGTCCAAAGCTACCCGCAAGTGTAGCTCCGACCATTAATACAGGTATCGTAAATTCAAGACCACCAAATATCATTGCTGGAGTCATCCAATGCTGACGTTGATCGATTGGAACTGCTTGTAGAGCATTATCTTGTTCTATTGCTTTCCCTTTTTTCTCATTCAATTGTATTCACCCCTAATAATTCAATATTCTGAAAAAAATCTGTAAAACAATAGTAGAAAAGATGCTTTCCTTTCTACTTATTGTTTACTTTCCTTTTACTGTTCATTTACAAGTAACCAGACTATTTCACAGGGAGCATCACTATTATTTATTGCCCAATGCTCCTCACCTGCTGGGATGAAAGTTGCAGCAGATTCTCCAACTTCAAAGGCTTCCCCGCCACTTTCACCAGCTATTTTTCCTTTTACAATAACGGAATATTCATGTTCAAAATGAGAGGAAACACCCACTACAGGTACCCGTTCACCAGGTGCAATAATAGCTGTGCCAAACTTCACAGTTTTTTCTTTGTTTGTAAATAAAGTCGTTAATCCTAATTTTTTGAGACCATCTTCTTTTATTTTCATATCTACTCCGCCTTCCAGCTATCTTCTGTTTGCTGATTCTTTATAATCAAACGTTTGAGGGTCAATGCTAACTCCAAATACATGCTCTGCCTCTTCCACGGTGTAATATTCATTTTTCACATCACGAACAACTTGTTCAGCTGGCCGTTTCATTGGGTCACCATATCCACCACCAGTAGCAGTCATTAGTTTTAACACGTCATTTTTCTGAAGTTGATAGCGCGGGTAAACACCAAAAGGTCCATCGATATCTCCGTTCGCTTTATGGATATAAAACTCATTTAATGATCCATCTTGTCCACCATTTATCCCCCATAGCCGATACTTATTACGTCCAAATGTGACCGTAGCTGATTGCTCATCTGTTAATGCTCTATATGATCGAATAACACCCTTACCGCCGATATATTGTCCAGCCCCAGATCGATCAATACGTAAACTATATTCATCAATCATGACACCGTATCTTGTTTCCGCGACCTCGACCGGGACATTATATGTCTCACCATCTAACACACAGAACTGTCCGCTTGCACCATCCTGTCCTTCAGCTCCCCCCCAGCCACCAACAGAAGGTTCTACAATCAAAAATGGTTCCTCCGTGTCATGATGCTTTCCAGTTAAAGTAACAGCACATACAGATAATAAATGAGCTGCTGCTAATTTATCAGGTATGTGTGGAGCTAAGGCTTTCCAAATTAAATCTGTACAACCTAGCATTGTCTCAAAATAATTAGAAGTAGGAGCTGGTCTTTCTGCTGACATAATCGACTTATCATCCACAATTATTTCTAATGGACGAAAAACCCCATCATTCACATTTTGATCTGGATTTGTTATAGCTAAAAAAATGGTTCTTACCGCTGACGCTAGTCCAGTAAACGAGCAATTGACCGGACCTGGAACTTGAGGACTGCTACCCCTGAAGTCACAAGTAAACGCATCCTCTGTGATTGTAACCTTTACTTGAATCGGAAATGGTCCATTTCCAATTCCATCTGTTTCTACATAACCGCTTGCTGTATAGGTCCCCTTCGGCAATTTGGTGAGCTCTTGTCTTGAGATTGTTTCACCGTGATCCAACTGGCTACGAATAGCGGAAACAATTAGTTCTTTACCATGCTTTTCACATAATTCAACAACACGTTTCTCGCCGGTTTTAAGGGCAGCTACTTGAGCCCACATATCTCCTAATGATAGATCAGGAAATCGCACATTCGCCTTTATCATTTCAACCAGTGGTTCATTTAATTTCCCAGCATCAAATAGTTTCAATGAAGGGAACTGTAAACCCTCTTGAAAAATATCTCTCGAATCATTGGTGAATGATCCCGGATCCTTTCCTCCCACTTCTGTCCAATGCGCTTTATTTGCCGAAAAAGCAATTACCTCCCCGTCATAGAAAATTGGCATAACTAAGCCTACATCAGATAGATGGGAACCTCCACCACCATATGGATCATTGACAATAATAATATCCCCCGGATGCAGATTACCAGTCTCCCCGTATTTCTCTACCGTTTGTTTAACCATAAAGGAAAGCATTCCTATAAAGCCAGTTACTCCATTCCCTTGAGTAAGCAATTGTCCTTTTGCATCCGTCAATCCACTAGCATAATCTAAAACCTCATAGATAATCGGACTCATAGAGGTTTTGGCTAAGGCGATAAACATTTCATCTCCAGTAGCTAGCAAAGAATCTTTGACGATTTCCAATGTAAATGGATCTATTTTTGTTTCATTAGATAACATTTACTTCGCCCCCGTTTCTATTATTAAATTCCCATAATCATCTACCGTTAAGGATTGTCCTTGATAAACTACCGTAACCGCCGCTTTTTCTTCGACAATAGCTGGTCCATATATCGGGTTGTTAATAGGCAGTTTTTCACGCTGGTACACATCGGTTTTCTTCCAGCCCTTGGGATCTTCAAAATAGACATCTCTTGTTTCTATTTTTGCTTCTTGTAATGATGTATGACGCTTTATTTTCTTTATAGAAGGCTTGGCTACTTTTCCAAAAGCAGTAACATGCAAATTAACCATTTCAATTTCTGTATCTGGTAATTGGAAGGTATAGTTCTGCTCATGTAACTTATGGAATGCATCAATAATCTTCTTGACATCCTTTTCCGACCAATTACCAGCTGGAACTGGGACTTTTACAGTGTGCTCCTGGCCAAGGTAACGCATATCTGCAAAGCGATGAAATAGTACATCATTTTTCGGAATTCCTTCATTAGCAAATTGATCATAAGCCGACTGCTCCATTATATGCCATTCTTGATGCAACGCTTGTAGGTCTAACTTATTTATTCGTTTAATATACGTTTTAATATAGTCGTGACGGAGATCAGTCATTAACATCCCCCAAGCTGAAAACACTGGTGATGCTATTGGAATGACTACTTTTTTGACACCTAGCTCTTTTGCCAGCGCTGTTGCATGCATGGAACCACCGCCTCCAAAAGCTACTAATGTAAAATCTTGTGGATTGTGCCCCTTTCGAATGGAAATTAACTTTAATGCATTTAACATATTAGAATTTGCTATACGAATAATTCCTAATGCAGCTTCCTCAGCCGTCATCATTAAAGGATTGGCGATTTTTTCTTCCATAACCTTTTGTACAGCTTCCATATCAACTGGAAAGTCAAAATTTTCCGGAGAAAGACGTCCTGTTAATACATTCGCATCTGTTGTAGTTGGTTCTGTCCCCCCCTGTCCATAACAAACGGGTCCAGGCAGAGCTCCAGCTGATTCAGGTCCGACTTTTAGTGAACCGGCCTCGTCCATCCAAGCAATGGAGCCTCCTCCATTTCCGATTTCCACGATATCCACTACCGGTGCTTTAATCGGATACCCTGCAGTACGATCATTTCGTTCGATATAATAATTGGTAGATACTTTCACTTCGCCATTTTCGATGAGTGAGCATTTAGCCGTGGTACCACCAATATCAAAAGCTATTACATTTTTTTCTCCTATAATCTCTCCCAGCACAGCAGCGCCATATATTCCTGCAACAGGTCCAGATTCCACCATATTAATCGGTGTTTTTTTTGCTTCGTCAAAGGTCGTAGTTCCGCCATTCGATTGCATAATAAAGTTGTTACTATTCGTATTAAATTCCGTCAATTTGCGATGTAATTTATTAATGTATGATGTTGCTGTTGGCTGGACATATGCATTTAAAGCTGTCGTATTCGTTCTCTCGTATTCCCTCCACTCCTTCGTTACTTCATGCGATGCTGACACGGCAACCTCTGGCCATAACTCCTTGATCAACTTGACTGTCTCCATTTCATGTTCTGGATTCACATAGGAATGTAAGTAGGTGACTGCGATTGCCTCTACCTGCTCACGCTTAAAATATTCGATTGCTGTTTTAACCTGGTCGCGGTTTAAAGCTGTTTGAACCTCTCCTTTATAATTAAGGCGTTCATCCACTTCCCTCCGCAAATAACGCTCAATAAATGGCTCTGGTTTTTTGTAGCGAATATTAAATAAATCAGGACGATTACCACGAGCAATTTCCAAGACATCACGAAATCCTTTTGTAGTAATGAGACCCGTTTTGGCACCCTTTCTTTCCGTTAGAGCATTTATAATTACAGTAGTTCCATGTATAAAAGTTTCGATTGCTTCTTTATCCATGTTACTTTTTTCTAATACATCGATAACTCCCTGCTCAAAGTCAGGAGGAGTAGTATGGCTTTTGGCAACTTCTACTTTTCCATCTTCATCAACATAAACTAAATCCGTAAACGTTCCTCCAATATCTGTTGCTACCCTCATAGTATTACCGCCCTTTCTAAATGAATTAGTTATTTAAAAAATCACTGGTGTTAGTACACACAATAAAACAGCATCTTCATTCGTTGGATTCTTCCACTGATGGACTTTTACAGAAGGAAAATGAATCGAATCTCCTTCATTAAGGATATACTCCTTCTCCTCTACCTTAAAAATCACCACCCCTTTTAATATATAATAAAGCTCTTCCCCAGGATGACTGAACTTTTCAATAAATGTTTTATTGGGTGGAAGAGTTACCATCATTGGCTCCATTTTACGGTCAGGAAATTTCCCCGCTAATCTTACATGCGTTACATTAGACCCCTCTAGCTTGAACGGCTTTTGATCTTCCTTGTGCACAGCATAATTGTAATTTTCTATTTCATGGAAGAAATAAGAAATATTAATTTGAAACGCGTCAGCAATTTTTTTTAGCGACGTAATCGCAAGAGATGAGGAACCTCTCTCTATTTGGGATAAAAAACTAACCGAAAGCTCTGTAGCTTCACTTAAGTCCTTCAATGTCATTTCCTTTTCTAAACGTAAACTCTTAATCTTTTTGTGAATATGCTCCATTTTTGAATATTCCAACTCCTATAATTACACTTTTACTGTATTTATTTTACTTATACTATATTTTTTCTTATCCTATCAAAATAATTTTGTAATTGCAAGAAAACTTTTTATTTTTGTAAATGTTATACTTGATTCTGATTTCAAATTCCACGCTTCCTTATTTCAAGAAAAAAGCCTGAATTCCTTATCTGTTAAGGAATTCAGGCTACATTCTTATAACTTTATTATTTTGTAATCTAGTAAACATTTCCAGCATCCTGTTACATATTCGGTAGAAAAATATATTTATACAGTAGAATATTTTAATGATCAGCTTAGCTAACATCTAATTTTGAAATCTTCCATTTACCATCTATCTGCGTAAAAGTAAAGACCATATCTAACCTTCCATGTAATTCACATTGGTGATTGGAGGTCAGTTGGTAAGTGTTTTGATTTATCTTTTTTAACGAATATGGATTATCCTTAATAAACTTCGGATGACCGTCCTGTGGAATTAAATATAACGCGTCTTCTCCCTCATTCACATAGTCGCTCCATAAGCTTCTGGCAACTTCACTAATCATAAAATCGGAGAATTCTTTATAAAGCTGCTCTTTTGTTTTGATTGTTTTAAATTTATATCCAACATATTCTTCATAAAGCTTACTCTGGTCTACATTCGGTTCAATGATATCATACATTTGATTATACTTATTTAATACTGGTATAAAGACAGCTTCACTAACCATATCCTGTTCTTTTTTTGTATCTAGCTTATTTTCTTGCTTTTCATCACTTTCTTTTAAACGATCATCTTGGACTTCATATTTCTCTACTTCATCTATAGAAGTTTTTAGCTTATCAGTTGAATCATCTACATTCATTTCTTGATTGTTTTGCTTCGACGTTTCATAAGCAAGCACAACGGTTTCTTTCTCTTTAATATTGCTTACATGTTCTCGATGCAATGCATTTCCTTGCTGTATATTTTCATCTTTTATCACATTCTCTTGTGTACCACAGCCCGCAGCCAAAAATAAGAAGAATAACATACTGATTAGAATATTTCTCAAATTTAACACCCTTCCTTTTCTATCTACTAATTAGACGTATGAACGCACTATAATGTTTCAATTATATTACAAAAATATTTCTTTTGTGTAACGGTGTGTTTAAATTAAAGTATTCTATACCATTATATTTCGGTTCTTACTCGTAATATTCCTTTATTCCAGTTTGTTCAAACAGAGAAAAAAGAACTACTCACAATAGTAGCTCCTGTTAACAAAAGGGCCTATACTCTCTTTATCCATATCTCAATCCATGAAGAAAATGGTATTTGCATCTGTAATGTTAGTTAAGGTAACTAGATTCACAATACAAAACAGAGTTCGCTACATGTTGAAACTAGATAGTCCAATCGAACTGAATAATACTAAACAAGCAATTACACTCTAATCATCTGCCAGTACTTGATAAAAACAATTGCTCCACTATTGTTCAAACCTTTCTACATGCGGAAGTAGTCTCATCAAAAACGTTGTCACACCAACACTAAACTAAAAATGTTCCCCTAGAGGCTTTTTTAATAAATCAACAATAATCCTTTCTATAGGTACAAACTTATATGTATTTATTGTTTCCTACTGGTACAATAACCTTCTTTCAATTTCTCTTCATAGTTGTTATAGGAAGGGTTTTTTATGCCATTATGATGATAAATTCAAGAGAACATAAAGCAAAATAATTCTTTGTGTTAAAATAAATTTTATCTGGATTTTAATTTTAAAATGAGAACAAAAATTCCGATTTTGTTTGGTTATTAGTACTAACTAATGAAACTTATTCCTAATTAAATCGTACCTATAGATACAAAAAAATGAAGATTGTTTAATTTCTATTAATGATCTTAAATGGAGGGATTAATGTAGTGAAAAGGTCAATCGAAATGTGTCTTTTTGAGGAGGAAGATATCAAAACTGTACAAGAATGGTTTAATGATCACGAGATTCAAAACCGTTTAGAGGGAATGTTACCTCTAATGGAATGGTTTAATAATATAAAAGAGAATACCCAATATTTTGTATGGCTCACCCTTGAATGTAATCAACCAGTAGGTATAGTTATGGTAGAAATAGAAGATGATTGTACAGGCAGTATTGCACTTGCTGTGAAACCGTCTCTCCGTAATAAAGGGTATGGAAGGCTAATTATTGAAAAAACAATGCTTTTGCCAGATATGCAATCTATTAAGAGATGGTATGCAGGAATCGAAGAAGATAATGTCGCTTGTTTGAAATGTTTTGAATCAGTCGGATTTGCATTGCAACATACACAGCCTGATAAACACGGTTTTTACTTACTAATTCGTTAATCCCCCACCTAGGACTGAGCATATTTTCTACTTTATTGCTTTTTTGGTGTTAGATCGAAAATGCAACAACTCTATTTCAATGGGTATCTTGCTTACTACTGTAATATGAAAAACTACTAAATGTACATAATTTATTTAGGAGATTTCAAAAACTATATCAAATAAACTTATATAACAAGATTCTATTCCAAGAATCAGTTCAACTGCTCCGCTTTAAAAGTAAATAATTATTGTTATTTTTAAAATATTTTTGTTTTCTAACGTTAAAAATAGAAAGTAATTACTCAGGTTATTTAGCTCACAAGCAATTGTTTAATAAGAAGTTAATAAATACTAAATAACTGTAAATATACGAGAACAAACGTGGAGAAGGAAGCCCTCGTTAGTGTGAGGTTTTATTTTTGAAAATTAAAATTTTTAATATAATCCCATAACATGTTAACATTTTATTTAATATTATAGGGAGTGAACCGATATGAAGAAATTCCTTTTTGCTATGTTATCCTGTTTTGCTCTTTTATTCTTAGGAACTTTGATATTTGCTAATAAAGATACGAACCCAAACACTTCCACTACCATTAAGCAAAAGAACTATGAAGTTCCTTTTGAAAATGCAGTATTAAAAGACAGTAAAATTGATAAAAGAACTGGAGTAAAAGTAGATGTGTACACAATCGAAAATTGGGGTGACTAAATGAAATAGATCTTTTGTATATATCCAAAAAGTAACTACCTACTACCAATATAAGTGGTTACTTTACTTTGAGTAAAAAACTCCCCTTAGTGTAGAAACAGATTTTTATTTTTAATCTGTCTATCTTAAGGGGAGCATATCATTTAATACTTTTTTCAAAACTTTTTTCAAAAAAGAGTTTATTTTATCACCTAAACATTGAATATAAAGCTCAACCGGTCGATAAGTTTCAATAAAGGGGTTTAATATCTCTATATTTTGAAATACATTGCGTGAACTACTCCCACCACTTACCACCCTTACGGGTTGCTTGAAGAGGGGGCTTCTTGGGTAATCGCCACTTTTGGTAGCTGACGAAATGGACCAAGCTAACCCTCTTGTTCCAAGAGTTTATATTTTCATTAGGCACTTGCTAATAAGCG
>NZ_JAWDHA010000061.1:0-27496 GCF_034190895.1 Virgibacillus sp. M23
TAGACTAGAAATGAAACATAAGACGCTAAAAGCTGCATAAATAAAATTGATCTTTATTAAAAAAACTTAAAAATCATCAAGGAACAACTCTATGCATTTTTAAAAACAGCAATTATGAAATTGATTCTAATAGCTTTTATTTAACTTTTGTTTCTTTTAGTGATTCATTTAGTCACGAAGTAGAAGCAGCAAAAAAACCTAAAAGAGGTTATGTTGCTGCAACAACTACTTATCAGGCAGGAGGTCATAAATCTACCAGTAAAGGTATAGATATGTTTATGACTAAAGCTGATGCAAATGCATATGCTGCTAAGTTGAATATTAGTTATAAATCTACAATTGCATGGGCTGGAGCCTCTTTTATCCCTGGAATAGGTCCTTATATTTCAGTAGTGGGAGTTGCTTCTACTTTAGAGTCTCAAAAAAGAGCAAAGCAAATTTTAAAATTAACTAAAAAAGGAAAAAAAGTTCATGTTGCGATTCAAAGTGGTATGATATCTGTTAAAGAGTGGAATGGAAAGGCGTCATCTATAAAAACATCTATGCCCAAAAGTTCAACTAAAAAACGCGGTGGAATTACGACTAAAATAACCACTAAAGTTAATAAAAAACAAGTGAAATATTAATATTAAAATTCTCCCTCCTTCAGTTAAACTGAAATAAGGGAAATATTTACTTATAAGGAGATTCTATATGGATAAACGAAAGTATTTTATACTGTTGGTGCCAGCAATTATTATATTTGTAGCTCTATTGTTTTTATTACCAGAAGAAAATAAAATTTATTCACTATTTGTTCCAATTGTATTTTGGATAGTATATTACGGTTTGAAAGGGAAAACTAAACTTGATCAAAAAAATAGATAAAAGAAATCTTGTAAACATGGCGAGACCTAACTGAATGAGAGACAGAAAAAAGTACCCTAAGTCATATTTTAAATAAAACTAATATGCTCCCCGATAGATAGACAGATGAAAAAATAAATCTGTTTGCCTACTGGGGAGATTTTTTATGAGAAAATATAGCGTTTGGAAAGAAATATAAATGGAGATTTTAAATTTTTATAACAATAGCCAAATTACGCTTAATGATGTGGCCGAATATATAAAGTTGATTCTAAACCGATCAAAGATTGGCAAAGTAATTGTCGATTTTTTGGAGAAGAAGATTTAAAGGCTCACAAATCACAAAATATTAGAAGGGCCAGCTAAGCCAAAATTAGTTCTGTCGTATCCACTTAACGAAATGCTGTCCCATACAAAAGTCCTCAACATTTTGATAAAATCTGAAACTTATACATTTTTCATTCGTACTAGTATAATGAAAGTATGCTAAGATAAGTTGAGGTGAATAGATGAGTATATTGGGACGTTTATTTGGCAAAAAGAATGATACCAATAAACCAATACAAGAGAGAAATATGTTTAATCTTGAGATGAATGACATTGTAACCTTTGACCTAGAAGACTATAAAGTAGTCGGAAAAATCAGTTACGATGATCACGGTTTTAAATGGCATGCATATCAGCTCGAGGGTACACATAAAACTATATGGTTGAGTGTTGAAATGGATGATGAGCTCAACCTCGGAATGTATGAAAAGATTAAATTACCGCTTCAAGAACCGATCCCCAAACAATTAGAATATGATGGTACAACGTACTACTTAGATGAATCAGGGACCGCTAGAGTAATAGGGGTTGGCCGTAGTCAAAATCTATCAGGGATGACTTGTCACTATTTTGATTACTACGACGATGATGAAGAGAAATTCTTATCCATCGAAAAATGGGGCAATGAAATTGAAGTTAGCACAGGCTACGAAATTGAAGAGTTTGAGTTGAAAATTATAGCTAGCAAGTAACATAAAATACTATTTTGGAGGAATGAACATGTTCAAATTTTTTAAGCGAATGAAAACCGTTGTTGAGTCCGAATTAAATTCTGTTTTAGATAAGGCAGAAGATCCAGTGAAAATGCTTGATCAATTCATGCGTGACATGGAAGAGGATATTCGTGAAGCAGAATCTGCTGTTGCCAAACAAATCGCCAATGAAAAAATGATGCAGAAGAAATACGAAGATGCTCAAAAAATGGTAACAAAACGAGACGAACAGGCGATTAAGGCAATCGAAGCAGGTAACGACGATCTAGCTAAACGCGCACTAGAAGACAAAAAGATGCATCAACAAACTGCTGAGTCATTAAAAGAATCGTATGAACGCGCTAAACAAGACTCCGCTTCATTACGCAATAAGCTTGATGAAATGAAAGCAGAGTACCAAGAAATGAAGCTCAAAAAAGATTCATTAAAAGCAAGAGCTGAATCGGCAAAAACTAGAACTAAAATGAATCGTACCTTATCTGGGATTGGTAGCGATGAATCAAAACAAGGCTTCGAGCGTATGGAAGAGAAAGTATTAAAATTTGAAGCAGAGGCTGAAACCAGTGAAGATTTACGCAGTTCAAACCGTAGCTTAGATGATGAATTTGAAGCGTTAGAGAAAAGCGATGTCGATGATGAGCTTGCTGCTCTCAAAAAAAAATTAGGTAAAGAATAATACAAACACGTACAGCGTTTAACAAGTATATTCTAGACACTCAGAAGGAATATCCTCCTGAGTGTCTCTAATAGATAGATTTCCAAAAAAGAAGGTGAAACTTATGAAACGATCACTTTTCTTTATCTTGGTATCTGTTATGCTCCTGCTATCTGCATGTGGTAATAGTCAAGCTGGAACAACGACCGGATCATTTTTTACAGATGGGATTGCTGAATTTATCGATACAAATTATACATTTCAGGATGTTGTTACTAGTCAAGAAAGTTCCTCTGATGTTTCTGAGATTTACATAGCAGAGAATAAAAGCATTGATGAGGTAGTTACTGAGTTACAGGAGTATCAAGAGCCCAACAAGGTAAGTGAGAAGACCGATCAAAAGCAAGCACTCGTCTATGATGATTTATTTATTATTATTACAGAGGATGAGAATGATCCAGATAACTCTACCGTTGAAATAGCCTCTCAACAATTCGTACGTGATAATTATAATCCAAACTTTTTTAACGGGTTATTTGCACTTTGGGTGTTGGACGAAGTACTAGATGTTGACGATTGGGCTAAGAAAAGGAAAAATAAATGTAAGAATACAAATGACTGTTACGGAGGCTACATTTCCTCAGGAGGTTTCTACAAGAATTCAGGTGACTCCTCTAAATCGGTTAGATCATCTTCTGTTCGCGGAGGCGGTCCAGGGGCTGGAAAGTAGTTTGAAAAACGTAAGAAAGTTGATTAGTAACAAGAGAAAGGATGAATAACATGGAGCCATTTATTTTAACAGTTGTATACTTCCTCATTGCTATCGCGATTGTTTTAATCGGATTAGCTATTTTTGAAGCAATGACAAGGAAATATAAGGATTGGGATGAAGTACTTAAAGGTAATCATGCAGTCTCATTATCTATCGGAGGAAAAATTGTTGGTATTTGTATTATTTTAGCATTCTCCATTTATCATAGTGCTAGTATCGTAGATACGATTATCTGGGGTGCGGTTGGGATTGTACTGCAGATGCTTGCATACTTATTATTTGAATTATTCACACGTAAATTCTCTGTGGAAGAGCAGCTATTAAAAGGAAACATTTCTGTTGGCATCATTAGCATGTGTGTCTCTATCGGACTAGGATTCGTGATCGGTGCTTCCATAACATAACGTTTTATACATGAATAATCATGTGTGAAAATAAAGGAAACACCGAAGCTATAATCCGAGTATACGACGTTATATCCAGATAGTAGTTCAGCGTTTTATCGTTCAAATGGTGATGATCGCTACCAAAAGAATGGAAACAATAGTCCGTTCATTATGCAGGTAAAATATGGGTGACTCCTTGAAAATAGAAGAACGCTTTATCTGCGTGCGATGTATCGCTGCTGGAGCCTTCCATATCCTGCGGTAACAGCATGAGTTTAAAGCTCCACTCGGCTAAGCGAATTTTGCTTAGCCGAGTTTGCTTAGGCCGTATCCGTGGAAATCATCCCATTATTAAGATATACGCTCGGTTTAGTTATCTCTCATCTCCATTTATAAACATGTATATGTGCTATTCACGTTCTAAACAGAACCGAGTTTGGGAGAATAAAAGGAACACGTAAATACGCATGATAGCATAATAGACTTGTGGGTCTATTGTTTGGACTTTGTCTCATATTTGAAGTTAAACTAGCAAGATAGTGAAGCCTCATTCCTTGGGGGTTTTGTTTAACCCCCAAGGATGGCTAGTACCACAAGGGTATGACCTAAAGGCCCTTGAACCAATCGGACATTTACTGGCAGTTGTTACCCCCTCTTTCCTATAATAGTTTCACTGTTGCGTGAAGTCGGGGTATTACTGCCAGTTGTATGCAGGGTAAACTTTACACAACAACAAAAAGATCTTTTATACAAGGGGACCTACTTGTGACTGATTTAAATATGAAAAAAAGCAAGGCCATCTACTGGGCTTCTGGTATTGTATCCATTTGCGGGATTATCTTTGAAGTATTATTTGGTGCAGCTGGATCTTATCTGCTAGGGGATGGCGTGAAACAATATACGCTTACGATCTCCCTTTTCCTAACCGGTATGGGAATTGGTGCTTCCGTAAGTGAAAAAGTAACAAAAAATTTAATCCTATCCTTTGTTTGGATTGAATATTCCATTGGAATGCTTGCAGGGTTCTCCACCTTTGTATTATTCGGTGTTACTGCATTTTTAAGCTCTGGAATGGATGCATTTTTCCTTTATTTCATTACCTTAGTAGTTGGGGGGTTAACTGGTGTCGAGCTGCCTATTTTAATTCGCAAGGCAAACGAAATTGGTGTAACTGTACAAAAGAGTACAGCAAGAGTACTTTTCTCCGATTATGCTGGTGGTTTAATTGGTGGATTATTATTTGTCTATCTGTTTCGCCCACAATTCGGATTAGTTAAAACCGCATTTATTGTAGCAATTATAAATGTTGTAATAGCACTTTGGATATTAATCTATTTTAAAAAAGAAATAATTACCTTTAAGCGTCATTTGATAGCTGGAATAATAATTTTATTTGTTCTGGTGCTAGGAGTTTTATTTGGTGAAAAAACTGCATTTATGTTTGAACAAAAACTATACAAAGATCCAATCATATACAATGAACAAACTGACTATCAGCAAGTCATTTTAACAAAAGAACAAGGGGATTTACGATTATTTCTTGATGGACAGCTACAATTCAGTTCCGAAGATGAATATCGCTACCACGAAGTATTAGTACACACGCCTATGGCTACATCATCATCCAAGAACAAGGTACTCGTTCTTGGCGGTGGAGATGGACTGGCACTGCGGGAATTACAAAAATACGATGAAGTAAAATCGATGACATTGGTTGATCTAGACCCAAGAGTAACAGAAATAGGGAAAACAAATCATGAATTGACTAGCTTGAATAAAGATGCTTTTCAAGATGAGCGGGTTGAAATTATCAATACGGATGCCTTTCAGTTTTTAAAAAAGGACCAAACCTTATATGATGTCATTCTTGTAGATTTGCCAGATCCTAATAATGAGTCTTTAAACAAGCTATATACGCTTGAGTTTTATCAGCTGCTCAGGAATCATCTAAGGTCTGGTGGATCCATTATGATTCAAGCAACAAGTCCGACCTTTGCAACAGAGGTATATTGGTCAATAGATAAGACTGTTCAGGCTGCTAATCTGTATACAGATAACCTCCATGTCGATATCCCAAGCTTTGGAGATTGGGGGTTTGTGTTGGCAAAACGGGAAGAGGTCCAGCTAGATAATGCTGACATCTCTGTAGATACCAAATTCCTTACGAATGAGGTGTTACAAGGTCTTACAACATTCGGGAAGGATATAGATCAGGAAATAACGGACGATAAAGGGAATGAAGTAGCACTTGACATAAACACACTTATTCGCCCTAGTCTCATTGAAAAATATGAGAAAGCGTGGAGAAGTTACTAAGTGTATATGACTAAATACAGCTATGTCAGAAACCACGTCATTATGCATTTCTAAAGACACCCTTATACCCTCACTACAAGGTGCAGTTATGTTATCGCTGCTTAACAAGTGGGAAGTAAAATAAGTATACTATAAAAAATTGGCAGCCCTAGACGGAACTGCCAATTTTTTATAAATTATTTTCTAATTCCTTCATCACATGAAATGATCCTGTCGAAGTATTAGAGCATGCAACAAATATAATATCATTTTTCGGATAGTAACAAGCGTTAAAATTAACTCCTGGATCATAGCCCATTACATGGTACTTGAAGATAGAGTCATCCTGTTTGTCAAGCCAGACCCCGTACCCATAATACGTATTTCCTTCCTCATGTACATGAGGAGTAAATAACAGCTTCGTAAGATCTCGATTCAATAATTGATGGTTGAGCAGGGAACTCCAAAGCTTTGCCATATCCTCTACGGTTACAAAAGCTCCTCCATCTGCCCCGCCACGAACAGGTAAAGAATAGTGATTCGTTCGCCAGCTTCCATTTGCTTCATCTATATACCCTAAAGCTGTCTGTCCAGGCAACTGGTCGAATGAAAAATATCCCGAATCATGCATGTTCGCTCTTTGAAAAATATGGTCGTTTATATAGGCAGTAAACTCCTGTCCACTTATATGTTCAATTACCAAACCAAGCAATATATAGCCCGTGTTATTATAGTGGAACCGCTCCCCCGGCTTCAATTTCATCGGTTGATTATGAAAAAGAGGAAGAAAATCACGTAATTGTCTTAGATGATACATGGGCTGCTCTTTCCATAATTCTTCAAAATCATCCATCACTTCTTCATCAAAATAGTCTGGTACCCCAGCAGTATGTGTAAGTAACTGATGTATCGTAATGGTATCGTCCCAAAGTGGTAGCTCCATCCCGATGCAATCCTTTAGATGATCATGAAAAGATAGCTTTCCAGCTTGCACTAACTGACAAATAGCAATCGCTGTAAACAATTTACACCCAGAAGCAATACCAAATTTAGTATCCATTTCATTTGGCAGTTGCTCTGCCCGATTTCTGTAGCCTGCTTGTATTTTTGCTAAGACTTGCCTTTCGTTTTTCACAAGCACTGTCCCTGAATAATTAATCTTCTCTTGCACTTCCGTCAGTTTATTGGTTATTAATTGTTTCATAGTCTACGCCTCCATAGTTGCTTTTTTTCTTGAGATAACTGATATTTTCGGAAATAATTATGTACCTCCGAAAAAAAGCAAATGGATTATAGCGTTCTCATGATCATATATCTCATAACGATCTCCTCCTTTGAAAAGGATATCATCGATTTATATCAACCGCAATAAAATTATTGGAAAAAATCGAAAATAAATTGAAGGCTTACTGCCAGTTAAATGCGGGATAAACTTTTTAGGGTTGCATAGCATTGCTAGTTTTTTTATTTATTCTTATGCGCTATCTTGTTTTTCAAAATGGCATTTCCTACTGTTGGATGAAAAAGATGCATTGGAGGCTGTAGCAAATTCATGACCTTTACTAATCGAAGATAAATATCAGGATCTATAGCGGATAACTCATAAATCTTTCTCGTGTACCACTGCTTAAATGGTAAAATAATAGACCTCTCCCCCTTAATATCAGGATGTCTCAACACTTCCGTGGTTGCCATATCCCACGGAGTAGATATGAGCTTAGCTATTCTTCTATGAAATGCCTTATTAAATTTATGATCCATATTTTCCTGATCAGCTAAACATGATTGGAGTGCTAATGCCTCCATGGCAGCAACGGATATTCCTTGTCCAAAAACTGGGTCAAAACGACAATGGGCATCACCTACAACCAAGAGACCAGCTGGTACATTGGCTAAATCAAATCTTCGCCATACTTGATAGGGTATCTTATGTATGTTGATCTCGGAAATCGGCTGCGTTTTTTCGAGAAATTGCGCAACATCAGGTACTGGTATTTTTTTGGCATACGCATGAAATGCTTTTTCCGTTTTTGGAGGCTGTTCATTAGCATAACCACTAAAGGTTATAGAAAATCGTCCACCTTCTACAGATTGAATAAAAGCTCCATAGGGATTTTCAGGAAAGCTAGGTGAGATCAATAGATTACACCAATCCATTTCTTCCTCCTGCTGCAAACGAAAATATTGGGTAGCATAAAAAAGCTTAATCGCGACCTTCTCCTCTTTCACATGTATACGAAACGGCTTTAACCACTCCATATTCCTAGAGCCAAATCCACTAGCATCAACTACTAAGTCAGCAGCAATGGATTCTTCCTCTTGTGTTTGCAGATACTTTACTTTAACCCCTGTAACTTTGCTATAGCGTTCATTGGCCAATAGTTGTTCAACACGTGTTTCATATTTGACCTCTATATTTTCCACCTGATTAATCCGCTGCAGTAAATGCCATTCCAACAATGGCCTACTCTGTTGTACCATCACTAGTTCCCCAGTAAATCGCTGTTTCCAAAACCCAAAATGATGCCATTTTAAATCTCGAGTAAAGTTATTGATAATTCCCCCATCCGCAATTAAGTTATCAAGAAAACACGGGAACAATTCTTCGATGGCCTCTTCTCCACCTTTTAGTAGAACATGCGGATGATAGGTTTGCGGTACTCGCTTTCTTGGTGTTTTTTCCTCCCAATTTGGCCCTGCCTCTAAGATGATTACTTTCTGACAATATCTTGATAAGGCCTTTGCAGCTAGTTTTCCAGCAACACTTCCACCTATAACAATTGCGCTCTTTAACATGTATCATTCCCCATTCCGTTATATCCTTTTGATTATTCTCAGTATAAGGTAACCCTCTCCTTTTTAAAATAATCAATTAGTTTTATTTTCTAACTATTCACGCAACGAATTACGTATACCTTGCTATAATATGGTTGATATAAGAGGAGTGATATCATGAATTTTTCACTAACGAAGCGGTAGAAATTTTAGAGCGTACCCCGAGAAATCTAGAAATGACCCCAAAACAGATTGAGGTCATTCTTTTTATTACGTCAAATTTTATCCTATCTACTATAGCGCTCTTTGTTTTATTTGATGAATCATTTTTTCGATAAATTTATCTACATCCATACTTTCGGATTGCTGCTTACCATAAGCACGAACATTTACTGTTTTATTTTCTATTTCCTTATCTCCAAGAACTAGCATATAAGGAATCTTCTTCATCTGCGCCTCTCTAATTTTATATCCCAGCTTCTCATTTCGATCATCTATTTTTACTCTTATCCCTAGCTCCTTAAGTTTCGCTTGAACATGAAAGCAATATTCAGCATGGACCTTTGATACAGGAATGATTTGTGTCTGTATTGGTGCTAGCCAAATTGGAAATGCACCAGCAAAGTGTTCAATAAGAATACCAAAGAATCGGTCAAGAGAACCGAAGATTGCTCGGTGAATGACTACAGGTCGAACCTTTTCATTGTTTTCACTTATATAAGATAGATCAAATTTATCTGGCATTTGAAAGTCGAGCTGAATTGTTGCGCACTGATGACTTCGATTTAAGGCATCTTTAATATGAAAATCGATTTTCGGACCATAGAAAGCCCCGTCTCCAGCATTGAGCTGATAATCAATATTTAGATCATGAAGCACATTTGATAATGCCCCTTCTGAAACTGCCCATAGCTGGTCATCCCCTAAAGAATTGGCTGGACGTGTGGAGAGTTCCACCGAATAAGAAAAACCAAATGTACGATAAACATGATCAATCAGATGAAACACTTGCTTAATCTCTTCTTCTATTTGATCTTCCCTTACAAAGATATGGGCATCATCCTGACAAAATGTACGTACACGTAGCATTCCATTTAAAGCACCACTAAATTCATGGCGATGAACCTGACCAAACTCCGCCATTCGAACTGGTAAGTCTCGGTACGAGTAAAGATTATTTTTAAACATCAACATATGTCCAGGGCAGTTCATTGGCTTCAGTGCAAAATCCGTATCATCAACTTCTGTAAAATACATATTCTCATGGTAATGATCCCAATGTCCTGATTGTTCCCACAGACGTTGATTCATCATTAATGGTGTACGTACTTCTAGATAGTTTGCTTTATTTTGTACTTCTCGAGAAAAATTCTCTAATTCGTTACGAATAATTTGACCATTTGGTAAGTAAAACGGCATTCCTGGTGCTTCTTCGGAAAACATAAAAAGCTCTAATTGCTTTCCTAATTTCCGATGATCTCGCTTTTTGGCTTCTGCTAAGAAATGAAGATGATTGGCTAAATCTGCCTGCTTCTTAAAGGCAAAGCCATAGATACGTTGTAAAACCTCGTTTTCACTATCACCTCGCCAATAGGCTCCTGAGATATGCGATAGCTTAAATGCTCTAATAAAGCCAGTATGCGGCACATGGGGACCACGGCATAAATCAATAAATTCTCCCTGCTGATACAGTGCTATTTCTTCATCCTTCGGTAGATTGTTTAGTAAATCTAGTTTAAATGGCTCTTTTTTCTCCTTAAATACCTGGACAGCCTCTTCATAGGATACTACCTTTCGATTCACTTCTAGCTTTTCCTGAATAATGTTCTTCATTTCTTTTTCGATAAGCTGAAAATCATCCAAGCTCAAGCTATGGTCAAGTTGAAAATCATAATAAAAGCCATTGTCAATGACTGGACCAATTCCTAGCTTCACGCCTCCGAACAACCTTTTTACCGCTTGGGCTAATACATGGGCAGTCGAATGTCGCATAACTTTAATACCCTCAGCTGAATCCATTGTTAATATAGCAACAGATGCATCCGCTTCTAATCGGTAGCTTAAATCGACTAATCTACCATCAACCTTTCCTATAATTGCATGTTTGGATAAGCTTTGACTAATGGATGATGCTACATCTGTAAGTCTAATCCCCTTCGGATATTTTTTTGCTTTTCCATCCGGAAATTGAATATGAATTGAATTTTTCATTTTAGATCCTCCTTAATAATATTCATTATCTTTTCATTTTGGCTACAATAAAAAACACCCATCCCTAGTACAGGGACGAGTGTCTTACCCGTGGTTCCACCCATTTTCCCAATGAACCATTTACGTTCATTGGCTTATGGTGCTGTAACGTAGCTTTACGGTACTGGATACTTTATTTCCCCAATACGGCTTCCAAGGTGGTAAATCATTTTCCTTCGTTAGGAAGATCGCAGCTTTCCTTCCCTCTCTGGTAACGGCAAAAAATAATTCATGTCCTCTTCATCGCCATTCGATCGCATACAATTAACTTGCTTAGAGCGAAAGCGCAAGCGCCCGATTAGAAACGTAGGGACTGGAGCGAGTCAACGAAGATAAAGGAATCACGGTGAGCTTGCGAACCGATGATAACTTATCGTAAAGCGATTCGTGAAGTCCAATCGTTTCTGGGCGCTTCCCAACACGCCCCTATTTATCCACATGGGCCAATTTTTTATATTTTCCTAGAGACTACAAAAAACACATCCATCCCTAACATAGGGACGAATGTGTTAATTCGTGGTTCCACCCAACTTCCCAATAAACAATAGGCGTTCATTGGCTTATGGCGCTGTAACGTAGCTTCACGGTACTGGATACTTTATTTCCCCAATACAGCCTCAGAGGTGGTAACTTACATTATAGGTTAGGAAGTTTTCAGCATTTCTTCCTTCTCTGGAAACCGTCTAAAGTAACTCATGTCCTCTTCATTGCCTTTTCATAACGTTTAATTTTTATATATGCTACACCAAATCCAAGGAAAAAACAAGTGGTAATCACATAGTTTTTTAATCCCTTTTTCATAAACTTTATTCTAAATGGGGCTTGGATTTTAGCATTTACTCAGGAAAAAATTTTACTCTAAACTGTTATCATTTTCCTATTACTTTTATCTATTATTTCGATTTATTATCGTGTTAATACTAATTCTGCCAGCAGTCTCTTTGATCGCACTCCCTTTTCTATCTATTCGGGATGGGTTTCTTTAGCTAGTATAAGTTAATGTATTTACTTACCTCACCAGAAATGATTTCACTTCCTTTTTTAGTTTAGGAGAATTGGGATGAACAGAAATTACGTTAATTGCAGTCAGCATCGTAGCCATTACCATTTTCATCGGGAAGGAAGATATCATATATCCATTTGTATTTCTTTGGACTGTTATTGCTATTTTTGTACAAGGACAACAGAGCCGTTTTTCAATGGACACTCGCGGCTTGTAGTATCTCTATTACTCTATTTATTATCGGTGTAGCATTGACTAAATGGAGGAGAATTAGCGTAATGTTACTGACATAAATGTAATTTATTATCATAATTTGTTATTTCCCCTTAAATTCTATGTTAACTCACTGATATTTTCGTTTGTTACATTTAGGATAGTTAAATTGTCGAAATATATCAGACCCTGTTTCGCCAGTTTTATTATTGAACGAGATAAACCTATATAGAGGAGGAAAAACAGTGGCACAGTCCAATCATACAACAAGAAAATATGCAATTTCTGCAGCATTAGTAACTTCCTTAGCTTTTACTCCTATTTTTAGTGGAAGTGTATTTGCCAATGCAGGTGTAGGCTCTTCAGAAGGGGATATTACCATTAATGAGAGCAATATTCCTAATGTCCGGAAAACCACCGTAGATGAATTCTCACTTATTCAGCTTGGAGATACAGGCCAAGCAGTAGAGGATTTACAAGCAACGCTTCATGACAAGGGCTACTATACATATACAGTTGACGGTATATTTGGTCCTATTACTGAAAAAGCAGTAAGAGATTTTCAAGCAGACAAAAAACTACAAGTTGACGGACTAGTAGGGCCGAATACATCTGAAGCTTTAGCATTACCTGCAAGCAATCCATCTGGTGATTTAACTATTACAGAAGCTGGAAATTCTAATTCAACAAACATTCAATCTGATATTGTTGCTACTGCAGAAAGTGTCATAGGCACGCCTTATGTGTGGGGTGGAACTACTACGAAAGGCATGGACAGCAGTGGTTTTATTAATTATGTATTTAAGCAAGTCGGTATCGATGTTTCTCGAACCCATAGTGAGATGTGGGAGAATGACGGTGTCCATGTAGGCGCTCCTAACGTTGGAGATGTAGTATTCTTTGAGGGAACTTATGATACTGAAGGAGCATCGCACAGTGGGGTTTACATTGGTAACAATCAAATGATTCACGCAGGAAATGACGGTGTGCGTGTAGCAGATATTAGCATCGACTACTGGCAAAATCATTATATTGGTGCCAAATCTTTTATTAACTAGTGTAGACTAGTCCAACACAATCTTTTTATATGAATATGAACAGTAAAGGACATAGCCTGTTTGTTTAGATTAATAGGCTATGTCCTTTCGTTTACGCAATCTTTTCAGAATACATCGTATCACACTGACCATTAAAATAGACCTAATTGCTTTGGTGAGAGTCCGTCATAGCGTATTCCCAGCATTTCTTGAAGCTCCTTTGCATTACCGGCTGCATCGCCACCCGAATTATTATTAAATAGAACCATGATGTCCTTACTATGCCTGTGTAGTTCAGAAATTCTGTTTTTCCATTCTGAAAGTTCTGCTTTATTGTATTTATAAAGATAACGAACATCCCGCCAATTCGTTTCCGCACTGCTTGGTTTATTCCAGCCGTGAACGTTCCTACCATGCATTCGTATGAGTGTCAGGTCTTCATGCGTTACTTCAGGGACGGTTGGTATTGAGCTATCACCTGCTTGCGGCTCATCCACTATAGAATGAATCCATCCTTCCTCTTTCATAAAGGATAAGGTACTGTTACGATACTGGTCACTAAACCATGATTGGTTTCTAAATTCAAGTGCGACTGGAATCTCTCCCAGCATTTTCTTACAAAAACGTAAATAATTCACATTGTCCTTATTACACTCAAACCATGGCGGGAACTGAAATAGAACCATTGCTAATTTATTGGCATCCTGATACGGCTTTAAGGAATCTATAAATGCTTGAAACATTTCTGTTTTCGATTCAAAGGGATTTTCTTCACCGCGCTGATGCCCGGTCATACCTTGATAAGCTTTTACAACAAAACGAAAATTATCTGGTGTTTCCCTCACCCATTTTTGAGCATTACGAACAGGCTGTACTGCATAAAAAGAGGCATCAACCTCTACTACTAAAAAATGGCTACTATATTCAGGTAATTTATCTTTCGGCTTTATCTGTGGCGGATACAGAGAATAGTGGTCCCCCCACCCTGTTAATCCTATGTAAATCATCCATTTACCCTCCTGCTTCCATCATAGCACAGGATGGTTTTTAAGTTGAATCTATATAACTTTACATCTATGTATACGAAAGAGTACCGGATAGTCGATGGACTATTGATACTCTTTCATGCTTATTGCCCAGCACTCAATTCCGATTGTACCTGTTGAATTTCTTGTTGGGATGCTGCTTGTGCTGGTTTATAGAAACCATTTTGTATCGAGTAACTATATACTTTTCGTTGGCGAGATTCATCCCCGTTTCTTAAATTTATTAGCGTTTGTCTAAGCTGTGTATTATTAGCCTCACTAATGTAGCCTGCATAACTTTTCAGGCTCGCATTTAATCCGTTTAAATAGTCATTCACAATATCCTTATCCTGTAACATCTTTTTCCTCCTATTGTAAAAATGGTAAAAGTTGTTGCTGTGCTTGTCTAGCTGCTTGAGCGTCTTGAAGTAACATGGACTTTAATTCTTGATCGGTCGCTGATTGAGCGTAGGTCTCTAACTTATTGGCTATCATTCCATGCTCGCCGATCATTTTTCGAAGGTTCTCTAATTCCGTCTGCGTTAATTGATTCATGGCATAAACTCCTTTCAGCAATATTCGTGGTTAGTTTCTCCAATTCTTGTGAAGATATTCCTCAAGAAACACAGATAATACTCGGATATCAAAAAGAAAAAGCATCCCTAATTCGGAATGCAACTGAATCGTTAAGGAAAGTATTTATATATTTATATTTATCGCAAACTAACTAAACAAAGAATGGATAACGCGTTGAATCTCTTCTTCCCCTCTGCTTAAAACGTCTATGAATACATCACTACGGTTGTTGATGGAATAAATTCGATGGTATAAGAGCTTCCAAGCTCCTTCTTTACACATTCCATTAATCTTACACCTGTTTGATTAAATCTTTTCTCAAGTTCAATTGCGTCTATTCGCAACTTATCGTTTTCCCAATCTATCCAATTCCCATATGCTGCTATCCAAAGCGTTAATTCTTTCGTTAATTCTCCTGATATGGGTATATCCTCTATATCAAGATTGCAGCCGCATTTTTTGCACCAGAACGGATCTGCACCCTCATCACCTTCCATTTTCAAATGATCTATTTTCCCATTTTCACAACAGCATCTCATATATATAAACCTCCTTATTCCTTTGCACGATTCGTGTTTTGTTGTTCTATCATTTGGACAAAATTTTGCGCAGTCTTCGACAATTCATGATTCTTTAACCATATTAAACCTACCGATCCAGATAAACCAACTGCATCAGAGATTTTATAAGCATGTATCGGGTATCCGCTATGCTGTTTAAGTAAGGTCTCTGGTACAATAGATGTAGCAAAATCAGATGAAATTAAATCCATTAACAAGGTAATATCCGAGCATTCACCAACCATATTTGGCTGTAGTTGACATCGAGAAAAAGCCTCTATAATTAAATAATGCACACCTAACCCTTCTGTACTTGGTAGTAGTAAAGGATAATGTTCAAGTTCATCAAACGATACTTCATGTGTGAATACATTGTGCTTATTCGATGTGATAAAATAAAACGGTTCTGCATGAAGATGAACAACAGAGAAATCATCCATATCAAGCGGTAAACGAATAATCGCTAGTTCTACCTTACGATCCCTAACTAATTTACAAAGATGCAACGATTCATTTTGTTGAATTTTATAAGTAACATTCGGATATTGTCTTTTAAATTGACGAAGAATGTCCGCGAGACCGGCAAAAGAAAAGGTATTGATACCGATCGTCAACGTTCCATATAATCCACGTCCTACATCCTTCACTTCCATTTTTGCCTCTTCCATTAATTGGTTCATTCGTAAGGCATATTTATAGAGTGCTTTTCCTGCCTCGGTTACCTCAAAAAACTTGCCACTTCTTTCTACTAATTTTGAACCCAACTCCTCTTCCATCGCTTTTAAATGCTGGCTTAATGGTGGCTGGGAAATATGAAGTCTTTCAGCAGCGGCAGAGATCTTTTTTTCCTCTACAATCGCTATAAAATATCGCAACTGTCTAATATCCATTTTAACACCTCCACTTTTATTATATGAAAAAGTTAAGTAAAATTAATTTTTTAAATATTTTTCATATAACTAACACCATGGTAGCATAAAAAGTATAAAGTGAAACTTACTTCAGTGGGGGTTTTGTTTATCCCCCAAGTGAGGAGCTTACTACCAGTTATATGTCGGGATAAAAGGAAAAAGGAGTTATATTCATGTATCGATTTATCCTAATATTATGTTTCTTTCTGTTAATTGGATGCCATGAATTTCCAAGTTCCTCCAACCATCACTCCACAGAAAAGAAGGTGAACACATTGAATCGACAATTATTTGATGCAGCTGAGAAAGGAAATACGAACGAGGTTCTAAAACTGCTTAAAGCTGGCGCTAACATCGATGCAACAAACAGAAGCGGAACTACACCTGTGCTTGCAGCCACCTATCATAATAGAGTAGAAACAGTAAAGCTCCTAATTAATCAAGGTGCTGATATTGATATTCGTGATGATAGCCTAAATAATGTGCTTCTATATGCTGGAGCAGAAGGATTATTGGAAATTGTAAAACTCTCCATCGAAGCAGGAGCAGATACCAATCTCACAAACCGATTTGGTGGAACAGCACTGATCCCAGCAGCAGAACGCGGCCATGTCAATATCGTTAAAGAACTGCTGACTCATTCGGATACCGATGTTAACCATATTAATAATCTACATTGGACAGCCTTGTTAGAGGCGGTAATACTAGGTGACGGTGGAGAGGATCATCAAGAAATTGTAAAACTATTAGTTGATCATGGTGCCGACATTGATATGGGAGATAGAGAGGGAATTACCGCTCTACAACATGCACAGAATAACGGATATCAAGATATAGTAGCTATTCTAAGCAATGCAAAGTCAGCTAATTAATATCAAGAGAGGAGGAATTAAGAAGTGAAAAATGATTATTGGTTAACAAATGTCCGATTAGAAACGGGCTACCGCTATGGAAATAGCATGATTATCGGTACGGAGACAGAACATTTTCATATCCGTATTGTAGATGGAAAGGTTAATAAAATAATCCCAGCAAATATTCCTTTGGATACGAACGTCCCAAGGCACGATGCAAAGCATTATTTAATGCTACCAGCATTCAGAGATATGCATATTCATATCGACAAAACTTACTATGGGGGTAATTGGAGAGCACCAACACTGGCAACCAAAGGGATATGGACAAGACTTGAAGAAGAGGAAACATTACTTCGCCAATTACTACCTGTGGTCGAAGAAAGAGCAGGAATATTAATCAACCTCTTACTGCAGTCAGGATCCACTCATATTCGTACACATTGTAATGTCGATCCAATTATTGGTCTTAATAATTTAGAAGCGACGCTAAGAGCACTAGAAACGTTCAAAGATAAAGCTTCTGTGGAGATCGTTGCTTTCCCACAGCACGGGCTATTACGTAGCGATGCCGTATCTCTCATGAGAGAAGCGTTAAAAACTGGAGCTTCACTCGTAGGTGGTATCGATCCTGCCTCGATTGATAATCATATTGAGAAATCGTTACAAACTGTGTTCGACCTTGCAATTGAGGCTAATGCAGATATAGACATACATTTGCATGATCCTGGTCACCTTGGTATTTTTACATGTAGGCGATTGGCAGCATTAACGGAGGAAGCTGGTTGGCAGGGAAGAGTCACTATTAGCCATGCCTTAGCTCTTGCAGACATAGCAACTGAAGAGGTAAGTGAGGTCGCAGCTTTATTAGCACACCATGGTATTTCAATCACCTCTTCTGTACCCCTTGGAAGAACCATCCCAATCCCGCTTACAAGAAAAAGGAGTAGCGGTATCACTTGGTGACGATAGTATCATCGATCACTGGTCTCCCTTTGGAAAAGGAGACAGCCTAGAAAAGGTAGGAACACTTGCCGAACGCTTTCATCTCAAAGACGAGCAATCACTTGGGCAGGCGCTAGGCTTTATTACTGGAGGAATCACGCCATTAAATCAAAATGGAGAGATGATTTGGCCAAAAGCTGGGGACGATGCTAACTTTGTCTTTGTAGATGCAAGCTGTTCTGCCGAAGCCGTTGCTAGGAGAGCGCAACGAATGGCAGTTTTATATAAAGGTAAGATTGTTGCAGGAGCAATGTAATCGTTAAAGAGAAAGGATAGAAAAAATATGAGTTCTACTTTTTGGCTAACCAATGCTAGATTGGAAACTGGCTATCAGGTTACTAATAATTCAATTACAGGTACCAAAACGGAAGCATTTCACCTCAAGATTTGTGACGGAAGAATCGCTAAAATTATATCTGCTAATGAATCACTGCCTGAGCATCTTCCCAAAAAAGATGTAAATCACTTGTTAATGCTACCATCTTTTGTTGAACAACATTGTCATTTAGATAAGACCTTACTAGGTGACCAATGGCATTCAGCAACCCCCGCGCCTACTATTTTTGATCGACTTAAACTAGAAAAAGAAACACGACAAACTTTAGATACGACCATTCAAGAAAGAGCAGAAAAATTATTGAATCGCTATTTAATGTATGGTGTTACACATGTACGTACCCATGTAGATATTTATCCAGAAATTGGCCTAAAGCACTTTGAAGAAGTTCAGAAGATATTACAAGCTTTTGCAGGAAAATTAACGTCTGAGATTGTTGCATTTCCACAACATGGATTATTACGTTCAGGTGTACAACATTTAGTTAGAGAAGCTTTAAAGCAAGGTGCTCAGTTTGTAGGAGGAGTTGATCCTGCGACAGTGGATGGTGATATTGAAGCATCTTTACAAGCCATGGTCGAGCTTGCTGTCGAAGGTAACGCAGGTATCGATTTACATTTACATGATCCAGACCATTTAGGTATCTTCACTATGAAAAGATTAGCAGAGCTAACCAAGGAGGCCGGTTTACAAGGTAAGGTTGCTATTAGCCATGCATTTGGTCTCGGTGAAATCTCTCCTTCGGAGGCAATGGAAGTAGCAGAGCAATTGGCTGAAGCAGGAATAACCATTATTACAAGTGTTCCCATTAATCGAAGAGTTCCACCTGTTGACTTATTACACAGTAAAGATGTGCCGGTTGCAGTTGGCTGTGATAATATTTTTGATGTTTGGTCACCATTTGGAAATGGCGATATATTAGAACGAGCGGGACGATTAGCAGAAATCTTTACGTGGATAGATGAACCCGCACTCGCACAAACACTTTCCTATATTACGGATGGCAAAACACCGTTAAATCTTGAAGGTAAGCAAATATGGCCTTGCCTTGGAGATGATGCGAATATGGTTTTTGTGGACGCAAGCTGTTCTGCTGAAGCAGTAGCTAGAAGATCACAGCGAGCAGCAACGATGTTTAAAGGAGAAATTGTATCAGGTACTTTTTAAGCAGGAACACCCTTGTTACATCCAAAAAATCTCCCACTTTATATATAATTAATTAAATCTAAATAATACGCCTTTAGTTGCTCTTTTAACGAAACAGGCTCAACAATTCGTATGGTTTTTCCAAAGCTAGCTAGGTAACGAATGATAAAGTCTACTTCAGTAGGCTCATAAGTTCCGACCAAATAATAATCATTATGTTCTTCTTTTATTTTCATAGAGGGGAACTGGCTCTGTATGAATTGCTCGATGCCTGTTTTTGTTATCTCACATTTAAACGGAATAGCTTGATCTGTAGGCTTCCAGAAAACATGTGCATTTTCTATAGTGATACCTTCTACGTCTATCATATCCACATCCTCCACTACCTCTATTGACTTTATCCGATCACAGCGAAAGACACGATACGCTTTTTTATTCAAATCAAGAGATTGGCAATACCAATAGCCCTTCATAGTATAGATAGAAATAGGTTGAATACGGCGAATTGTCGTCTGCTTTTCTGTGGTATAGACTATCGACAAAATTTGATTATTAGTCGAAGCTAATAGAAGCTCTTCTAAATAAGCACATTCATGTAGCTGCTCTGCATGAAAGAATGCGACTCGTTTTTGCAAGCTATCTATTTGCTTTCGCTGTTTTGTCGTGAGTCCTTCTAAAAACTTTTCATGAACGGAACGATAGGATATTTCAAATGGCGTACTCGTAAAGCTCTGTAGTGCCTGCATGGCAAAATAAAGCGCGAACACTTCTTGACTTGAAAATGAAATCGGCGGCAAAGTAATTGGTTTTACTAAACGGTATCCGCCGTATCTCCCATATTCGGCGTATAAAGGTACGCCCATCTCCTCAAGTGAAGCTATATCTCGAAGTGCAGTCCGTTTCGAAATTTGAAATTCATTGATGACATCTTTTAGTGTAAAACGTTGCCGTTGATTAACGAAACGAAGCATTTGATTTAAGCGCTCACTTTTTTTCATAAAATCCCCCTTAATAGTGCCAATAGTTGTCACCTTTATTCTATATACTCATCAGTATAACAAACGAAGGAGGCATTTCAATGAATGTTGAGGTTATTCCTTTCCTATCTTTAAACGGACAAGGAGCAAGAGCAATTGCATTTTATGAGCAATATTTAGAGGCTACGGTTCTATTCAAAAAAACTTATAAAGAAATGAAGGACATGGACCCAAAGTTTACGTACGCAAAAGGGCAAGAGGACTATATTACACATTCTGTCTTACAAATTGGATCGAACAAGCTGATGATTGCCGAGGAAGCAATGGATCAAACCCGCTCCTGGCAGTTAGATAACAGCTCGTCTTTATGTGTTCAAGCAAAGGACTATAACGCGATTTATACTATCTATGCAAATCTTCTAAAGCATGAAGACGTCCACATTTTAATACCCTTTGAAAAAAATGCATTTAGTTCTGGATATGGTATTGTAAGAGATCCCTTTGGAGTGATTATTCAATTAGCCGTAACGAAACATGAATTTTAGACTTCTAAAGCCTACGCGACTAAACCTAATGAGGATGGAACATAACGAAATCAGTATAGTGAACTACTCCCACCACTTACCACCCTTACGGGTTGCTTGAAGTGGGGGCTTCTTGGGTAATCGCCACTTTTGGTAGCTGACGAAATGGACCAAGCTAACCCTCTTGTTACAAAAGTTTATATTTTCATTAGGCACTTGCTAATAAGCGAATGCCTTCTTTTTTGATATGGAGAGCTGAATTAATCTCTTTCGGGATTTAGCCCACACGAACAAGCGTAAGTTCTAATTTCTATAGGCATTGGTTGGGTATTTCCGCAACTCGAACAAGTTTGGTAGATGGGAACCATTTATCAAACTTGTTCGAGTTGTTTCCCTTGTTCTTTTAGTTTGTACTGTAAGAAAGAAGTGAACATTCCCCATCCATTGAAAAATCTAAGCCAACAACTTTTTCAATTTCCTTCCTTTTTATCTCCTTCTCGTACTCTGTAAGAATAGAAATATAGTATTTTCCTGATGAAGTCATAGACAAGGTACAAGATTTGATGTTGTACTCCGAAGGAATTGCTCGCATCTTGAACAGCTGTACTTACTCATGGATCAAATTGTCCTGTTCAATGCCTAATTTCATAGCAACAGTTATTCGTTTTTTTCCATTACTGCAAAATAATTTTCTTCACTATCTGCAAAGTTAAAGACTTTTCCCGAAGGCATATTTACCATTTCACCAACTGTGACGCCTTTGCTAGATAAATCCTTATATAGCTTTTCTAGATTGTCAGTAAAAAACATCAAGGAAGGTGTATCGAGATTTAATTCAGGCTCCATTTTTGCAATAACGCTTTTATCATGAAGTACTATCCTTGTTTCGGCTTCCATTGTTGGAGCAATCTCAATCCATCTCATTCCCTGACCATTATTTTCATCAGTAATGACCTGAAAACCTACCTTTTCTCTCCAAAAACGCACTGCTTCATCTTGATTATTTACATACAGCATGAGCTGCCCTACGTTATTAATCATTCTATTACCTCCGTATCTGTTATCATCTCCTTATTTATTTCTACATTCATCGCAAATATCCTTTTCATTTCATCTAGAACTGCATGAATAAATGGAGGACTAATAAATATACACTCCTTATCCACTTCCATTCAGTTTCCATAGCCTCAAAAATTATATTTATTTAATTTTTCTTTTATAACCATCATCGAAGTATGAATTTCATGTATCTCACTTTCAGATAGTCCGCTAAACAATTGATTTATTTGTTGATCTGACTGAATATTAATTTTAGCTAGCTGTTCCTCTCCTTTTTTTGTTAAAAAGAGAAAGTTTTTTCTATTGTCTCTTGCTGAGCTTTTTTTCTCTATTAATGCTTCCTTCTCTAATTTACGCAAAATCCTGCTCATATAGCTTTTATCCATATTAAGTTTTTGAACGAGATTATTCGCAATACATTCAGTTTCTTCGCTAATTTCGAATAATATGCGTGCCTCGGTTAATGAATAATCTGTATCTAGAATGTGATTATTAAATAAACCAAGTACCTTTGTATAAAATCGATTGAATTGCCTGATATCATAAATAATTTCTTTATCCATACGTTCTCCTTTAGTTGACTTTGTCCACTTTTAATAATACTATAACTATACCCTTGAAATGTTGACTTAGTCAACTTTTTAAGGGGAGAACAGTTTAACAATCTTTCGTAATCTTTAATGAGAACTATTTGGAGGGGGTATTATATGATTATTCGAGAAATTAAACAAGAAGACAATGCACAAATAAAAAAGATCATACAGGATTCACTAAAATCACTTGGTTTAGCGATTCCTGGTACAGCTTATTTTGACCCTCAACTTAACGATCTTCACCAATATTATACGGAGTTAAAACATGCGAACTATTGGGTGGTAGAAATGGAAGGAGAAGTTGTTGGCGGAATTGGTATAGCACCGTTTAACGAACATGACCATGTTTGCGAATTGCAAAAGCTCTACGTAAGTCCAAAAACGCAAGGTTTAGGATTTGCAAGGAACCTGATGGAAACAGCTCTGTCATTTGCATCTAAACATTATTCAAAGTGCTACTTAGAAACACAACATGAATTAACAGCTGCATGTATATTATATAAAAAATTTGGATTCTCTCTTTTGGATGAACCACTGTCTGGTTCTGACCATTCCGCCATGAATGCGTGGTATATAAGAGATTTGAATTAGTAATTAATAAACTTCTTTTTAATGCTATATACATCCATAAATTTCAATCATTACCAAAGAAGTGTTCTTTCATAAAGTGAAACTTCAATTAACGGGGGGCTTACTGCTAGTTATATGCGGGATAAACAAAAGCGCAAGTGCCCGATTAGAAACGTAGCGACTGGAGCGAGTCAACGGAGATAATTAATCACGGTGTGCTTGCGAGCCGATGATGATTTAGATTAGGACGATTCGTGAAGTCCTCTAGTTTCTGGGTGCTGTGCTGGACGCCGCCCAACACGCCCATATCCACATGGGCACTTTTATAATTTCCTAGACTAGAATAAAAGATGGGATGAATATATAGTTTTCACACCATCTTTTTAAACTACTCTACAAATAATACTGGCTTTTGTTTTGATTAAAGCTTAACAGCTATTCCTGCCGTTTCTTTAAAGAAATTTTTATATAGTAGTATATCCAAATCTGTACTTCTTTTTCTTCAGTCACCGTTATTTTTTATGTCATGGTCATTTACAGGCATTTTCGTACCAGTAAAGGGATTTAACTCATATGTCATATCTCGATTGTAATCCTTTCTGTTTTCCGAACATTTTTTCCTAAAGCAACAAAATACATTATAAAAGGCACAAAAGCAATGAGTATAACAATTCTTATTATCCAATCCATTGAATATACCTCCCTTTATTTTGTATTACGTCCTTTAATTAATTAAGTTTCACCTTTTCCCAAAACGCTACTATTATACGAAACCTGGGGTCATTGTGAAAAAAACACGAACTAGAATGAATAAAAACACTCAAAATTGAAAGAGGTGGCCCACTATCAACAAAAAAGCGAAATCAAGTACTGACAACAGTAAACTTATTTATTTCATTTAACTATATTTAATCGTTTTATAAAAAGGCTGAATTATTTTTTGGTTACGTAGCTATTCTTGAATGAACTAAGAAAAATTCTTGAAGCTATACTTGGGAATATAACAAAGATGACTAGACATCGTCAGTTAACCAAAAATACAACACCTATTTAATTTCAACTTATTGACCTACACTAAGGTTTTAGTTTTGTAGTTTTCCCTTTTTAGCATACTTCATAGGTTCAGGTAATAAAAGGTTTAATATAGCTGCTCCTACTAAAATAACAATTGATAAGTAAAAGGAAATGTTATAACTACCTGTCTCACTATAAAACAGCCCTGGTAAATAAGCACCTAATGCTGATCCTATTTGATGACTTAGAAATAACCATCCTAAGATAAATCCAATGGAATATTCTTTAAAATATTGAGTAGCCAATAATTGAGTAGGAGCTACAGTTGCAAAATCAACTAATCCAAATAGCACTGCAAAAACAAGTAGTAAACCAGAATTATGACTATATAATAGAATACAAATTGATATTGCTCTAACTACATATAGAAAGAATAACATTTTCCGACTGCTCCAACGATCAGCTACTACACCAGATATTAAGATTCCTAAAATATTAAATCCAGCAAGTATACTTATAGCTGCACTAGTGACACTTGTTGAAAAACCATGATCATGTGAAAATGGAATTAGGTGTGTATCCATTAATCCTGTGGTAGTAAAACCACAAATAGCAAAAGGTAAAATTAAGAACCAAAATTCTCTTTTTAGAAATACTTGCCATATCGAAAGGTTTGTATTTAAAGCTTTCTTTGCGTCTATGTCTTCTTCAATAACTTCCCCGCCAATAGGGGATAACCCCTTTTCTTTAGGATGATTTCGTAAAATTAAAAGGACAATTGGAAAGACAACGAAAATTAAAAAAGCACCTAAAATAATAACAGTCATTTTCCAATTAAACCAATGGATTAACATGAGAGAACCTGGAACAAGAAACATTTGACCAGCACCAAAACCTGCTTCCATAATCCCAAATGCAAGGCCACGCTTTTCATTAAACCAATTAGTTACAACCACTGTTGCAGCTACATTAGAGGCTCCTCCTACACCAAGAGAAACCATAATTCCATAAAGAAAAAATAACTGCCAAGGGTGATGTACAAAAGAAGTAAGTAAAATACTTATTCCTACTAGAAAAGTGCTGAAGGATAAAATAATACGAGCACCTAATTTATCAACTAGCCTGCCAATGATTGGTTGGGAAAGTCCATAAACAATAAAGCTTAAAGTTGAAATAAGGGAAATTGTTCCTCTATCCATTGAAAATTCAGATTCCCATGGTTCTACAAAAGCACCAAATGAAAGGCGTACACCTTGAACAGCTAAAAAAGTTAAAAATGTCACAAAAACGATAATCCAACCATAATGAAATTTTATCTTCATATCTTCTCCTAAAAAAATAATTATTTGGTCCTTAGATCTAAATCCCAACGTTCTTCTATTAAAGTAGATCCCCACAATGATTTTTCTTCTTTTTCTGCTGTTATTTCAAATCCAAATTTTTTATATAATGGTCTGGCAGTTACCATATCACTAACCGTCCAAAGAAAAATTCGTTCAAAATTATGTTCTTTGCAATATTGAACTAAAGATTTAATAAGTTGAGTGCCCACTCCCTTTTTTTGAAATGCTGGATTTACTAGGAACCACCTTAACTGTCCGGTCTCGCTTCCATCATTTACTAAACCAATACAGCCTGCAAACTGTCCACAACTTTCCGCTATCCAGATCCTTTCTATTTCAGAGTCAAAGGTCTCATGAAGATATGCTAAAAAACTTTTATCCCATTTGTATACTTGGCTATAAAATAACCATTGCTGTTCAATCATGTTTTTTATATCTTCCGAAGTATAATAGCTCCGGATAGTAACGGCTTCTTCTTTATCTTGAAATGAATGAGAAAGAATTTCTTGTATCGTATTCATTGAAGAAATCAGCTTTCGTTTTTGACCATCTTCCAAACCTTCAAGAATATATCCCACTTGCTGATTAGCCTTCTTCTCCAGCTCTTTGTATATTAATTCTCCATGATTCGTGACATATAGATGATAATTACGACCATCATCTTTACATTTTTGCTTATAAATCATTTTTTCCATTTCGAATTTTTTAATAATTCTACTTACATAACCACCATCTAAATCTAATTTTTCTTGAATATGTTTAGCTGTACAATTTCTAGTGTTATAAATCTCAAATAAAATACGAGTTTCCGTTAAAGAAAAAGGACTATCGTAGATATGTTCATTTAAAAAGCCTAGAATTTCTGTGTAAAACCGGTTGAATTTCCGTAACTCAAAACCACATTCATTTTGTTCATTATTCATATTGCACACCTCTTCCAAAGTCTAATAATTTATTAAATACATAATTATTTCATAATTTTAAACAAAATACTTGCTTTAGTCAATTATTTATTTTTTTCTCCCTCTTCGTAGAACCTCAAGTTAGCTACATAATCTTCGTAAAGCATGCTCATAATAATTTCATCCGAATATGTATTCTTCAAATATAAGGATTGTCTTAAAATGCCTTCTTTTTGAAAGCCAGCTTTTTCATAAGACTTTATGCCACGAATATTATGTGAGAAGACTTGCAGCTCTAAGCGATTTAAGTTTAATTCCTCAAATGTAAATTTTTGTGCAAGCCGTGTAGCTTCTGTCCCATACCCTTTTCCATAGTTGTCCTTACTATGAAGCGCTATTCTAAACATTGCCTTTTTATTATGTTCATCAATTTCTTGAATCGATAAATCACCTATAATTTGGCCATTTTCTAATAAACAAATAGCTAAATCATGACGCGTCTCATCTTGGCTAAAGCTTTTATAAGCATTAACCACCTCCTCCATTGTAAATACGTTACGTGTGCCAGTCATGTATAACCCTTCATCCTCTTGGCATCCCTTAAATATACTTTCCATATCACTATCACAGATAGGTCTTATGTATACATAACTTCCTTTGATCATGTTTATAACCCCTTCTTTGATAATTTTTACTTAACCGAATCAATTTCATAATTGCTGTTTTTAAAAATGCATAGAGTTGTTCCTTGATGATTTTCAAGTTTTTTTAATAAAGATCAATTTTATTTATGCAGCTTTTAGCGTCTTATGTTTCATTTCTAGTCTA
>NZ_JAWDHA010000062.1:0-25787 GCF_034190895.1 Virgibacillus sp. M23
AGGCCGTGCCCGCGGAAAGCGAAGTAATTAGTCGGAGCATTGCCAATAGACATCAAACATTTCAAAATAACTACTTGGCTTAACGCAGTCATTGCACTGATTTTATACTTTCTTAACTTATAAAAAAAAGACTTCGTAGCGTCCAAGAGAACGAGAAATTTAACAAATCCCAAACGCTTTTTATTCTGAATCTATTTCTAATTCTTTTGGACGTTCTCCTTTTTTATTCATCAAACGAATGTGTAACGGTTTAATCTCTAATATGGTTAGATTTGGATCGTCTGGTCCATCAAACCATACTTTCATTTGCTCATTCCAAATCTGCTTTTTTAGGTCAGGGGAATTATTAAAGGAAACCTTACCTTCGTATTCTACATAGGAATCACCGAATCCCTCACCGTCATAACCCAAAATAATATGCGTATATGGGTTTTCTTCTATATCTTCTGTCTTGTCTGTTTGCTTACTCGTTGGTGTATATAGAGATAGGTTTTCATGAAAAAAAGTCATATACCTTGAATGTGGCATCTTGTTTTTTACCGTTGCCATCGTACCAACAAAGCTGTTGTCTAAAATATGCTCAATATCTTGTTTTATTTTATGCTGACTCACACTTTTACACTCCTTTTTGTTTCTGCTATAGATATTATTCCTTAGTTACAAAATCTTAAACAGGGAGAAGATCAAATCTGTAATAGAACGGCAGAAAGAACTTCTCATTTACTTCGCATGTATGATAAAAACGTTATATTTCTGGCTAGCCCTTTAAATGAGATTGGATATATTCATACCCTTGTTTATTTCCAGTAATCTCAGCTAGTTTATATACATTTTTTAGCAACAACTTCCGGTCAAGCTCGAAAATAAATTCTGTATAAATATGATCTATTGTATTTCTTGCAAATTCCCATATCACTTGATGGTGTTATTCATTTATGGACTCAGCCAACCGTGCTAAAGCTGCGATTATATGGTTTTTTTGTGAATAGTGCCGAATAATTCCCAACCCTTGATAAAGATGATATTCAAAGTTATCAACACCTAGTAATAGACGTACCTGGTGATTATTATCCATTAAGTACGGCGAAAACGTGGTACGTTGTTCTAAATATAGCAGTAGGTCTGTTACTTGGTATATTGTATTGGAAGCTGTTTTTGGATCATCGTTACCAATTGATTTTATTGCTATCTCAGCAAGCTTATTTAATCCAAATTTCAAATCTTGAATCTCGGTTTCTTTGTGTCCAATACGAATAAGCTGTATATACTTTGATTCATCAATAGCTCCTGCACCAGGGCCCCAATAAGAAAAACTACCAACACGTACTTCCATCTTCAACAAAATGTTGTCTTTCTGTGCCTCCTCAATTAGTTCATTGAAAAGTATAAGTTGAACATAACCAGATAAAGGTGTTGATACAGTATGTAGTTCTTTTCTATATGTTTCCATTAGATTCCCTGGCTATTGCTGGAAGTGGGGGACTTACCAGTTATATGGATAAAAAAATAGCTGCCGATATATGCTCTCGGCAGCTTAAAAAGCCATTCAACGTCCCCTCGTTTTCTATACAACGAGAGATTGCACTACATTTCATGTTAGCTTCTTTTTACTTTGCAATAGCTAATGTATCCTTAATCGTAATATCGGAAGAGAAGGCCATGACTGTTGTGTTATCTGCATCAGCGTCAGATGCAAGCCCTGTCTAATACTTTCCAGCATCACAGGTTTTTATATCGCTAAAATTGTCTTATATTGAACTACCTTCACCTCACGCTTCATCGTCCAATACGCTCGACTTCACTTAGTCGTTGTTGCACTTATTCATAATATGGCACTCCTTCATTATCACCAATCAAGCCAACTACCATGGAACAAAACGTATTAGCAAAATGAAGCGTTCTAGCTAGTTCCCAGCCGTGCAACAGTCCATATAGTATACCTGCATTAAAGCCATCGCCTGCGCCAACCGGATCCACTACCTTTGAAGGACTTAAAGGTGTTTACAAATTTTATTGAACCTGTTGATCATGGATTGAAAACAATCATCGCCTCACCTAAGGTAATCACTTCATTCATGCTAATTCCTCCAAACGACTCTTCCATCTAATTATCCCCGGTGTCGTGTATCAATAATGCCGTTCTTAGCAGCAATAACCATATCTGTCATATTTACAAACAAACCAGTTTCTACAACACCTACCGTTTGTTTTAATTGCTCATGTAATTGTTCTGGTTGTTCGATAAGATCAAACTGGCAATCAAGAATATAATTATGGTTGTCAGAAATAAAAACGTCCTGATCACTTTTTCTTAGTTTTGGGTTACACCCAAATGCCGCGATTCTTTCCGCTGTCTTTTCCCAACCAAACGGGACAACTTCCACTGGCAATGGAAAACTCCCTAGATGTGTAACCATTTTTGAATAATCGACGATAATAATCAGCTTAGTGGCTGCTACATCGATAATTTTTTCCCGAACAAGTGAACCTCCCCCACCTTTTGTTAATTGCAATGAGCTATTGACCTCATCTGCGCCATCAATTGCTAGATCAATCTTAGTTGCTTTAGAATATCCAATTAATGGTATTCCAAGCTTTCTAGCAAGCTTTTCTGTTTTTACAGATGAAGGAATGCCTTTTACATCCATGCCTTCTTTAATTCTCTTTGCTAGTGCTTCCAACATATAATTTACCGTCGATCCAGACCCAAGTCCTATCGTCATCCCAGTCTGAATGTATTTGACTGCTGCTTCTGCTGCTAATTGTTTATCCTCAATTGAGCTACTCAATGGTAAATCACTCCTTTAACTAAACAAATTAGGTATAAAGTGAAACTTCCTTCCGTGGGAGGGTTGTTTATCTCCCACGGATGGTTAGTACCACAAGGTTATGACCTAAACGCCTTTGAACCAATCGGACATTTACTGCCAGTTATATGCGGGATAAACAACCCCTTCCAACGCTAAAGCTAGTACGCTGCTTTTCTACTATACTGTCTAGCTATTTCTGTTAATTGTTGATAATCCTCGGGACTTTTTAGCCGCTGAACGTTTACCAGGTTACTGCCTATGCCTACCGCCTTACTTCCTTTATCCAGATACACATTCATATTATCTAGTGTTATTCCCCCTGTAACCATTGCTTCTACATGCGGAAGTGGGCCAAGGATATTTTTAACATAATCGGGACCGAATGTATCAGCTGGAAAGATTTTAACCATCTTCGCCCCATGCTCATAGGCATTAATAATTTCTGTGGGAGTTAACACACCAGGTATAGTAAGCAATCCATATCGATTCGTTAGTTTGAGCGTCTCTGTATTTAAGGTTGGCGATACAATGAATGCTGCACCAGCAAGCATTACTGTCCTTGCTGTTTCTGGATCAAGTACAGTTCCTGCTCCAATGCATACATCCTGTTTCATATGTTCTACTGCTTTCGCAATTACATTAGCTACATTAGGGGTTTCTGCTGTAATCTCAACAGCTTTCACCCCCCCTGCAGACAATGCTTTTAATATCGGTACAATGTTATCTTCGTTTGCTTTACGAATAACCGCTACAACTTTGGTATCTTTAATAATATCTATTGGATTCATTATTTTATCCCCTCTTTACTCTAAATTTGCGTGCCTTTGATTTAATTCTTTAATCTGATCCTTCGGTAGATGTTGCAATATATAAGCAATTACAGCATCTAGCAACAGATGAGCAGGTTGATCAAATTGACTACCTAACGGTTGAATAGTTGAAGGCTCGGGTGGCAACCTTTTTTAGTAGCAGCTGGAACCTTCACGACACATTGACTCAACGTTGCAATTGCCGATTGTTTATTTGTCGTAACCAAGGCTATTTTCGCTTCAATTGCTTTGGCCTTTTCGGCAAAGTACGTAAGCGTACCTGTGCTTCCGGATCCGGATAAAATAAGCAACAAATCATTCGCATCAAAAATATCTTACCAATGAAGCCAGATCGTCCTGTGTCAGCAACAAAAATTCGATTTGCTTTTTGGAGTTCTCCAGCTAAATTTATGCCTTCCTCTGTTTTTACACGGTGTAATCCTTCTGATACTTCCGATGCAATCGTATTAATCGTTCTTTTTATAAACATCCTTCCTTTCAGCTAGCATGATTCCCTGTCTATTAATTGAGGTGGAAAACGGTAAACCTGAGCTGCTGTTCCTTGATCTTCTTGATTTATTTGCTTAAAAAGCAATTGTGCAGCTTTTTTTCCCATTTTAAATGCAGGCTGGGAAATTGTCGTTAGCGTTGGATAATAGAACGAAGCAAACGATACATCATCAATCCCAATAATCGCCAAATCATTCGGAATATTCACATGATGATCCTTCGCGTATTGTAAAATCTCAAATAACACACGATCATTCAAAGCTAGCAGAGCCTCAGGTGGATCTGACAACGAAAGCATTTGTTGAATAATCATTTGCATGTCAGTAAATGCTCCACTTGCTAAATATTCTGGTTGAAATGATAGATTGTATTTTGCTAATGCTGTCTTATATCCTTGAATTCTTTCCAGTCTTGGTGTTACAGGCATATCTATCAGTGGAGAAATCATTCCTATTTTTTTATAACCAGCCTTAACAAATTGATCTACAGCTAATTCAGATGCTCGTTTATTATCTAATAAAACAGCATCCATATGAATTCCCGGCACTAGTCTATCCATAAATACGAAAGGATATCTTTCATCAAGCAGTCCTTGATATAACTCCATATTTTCTCCCGTAGGAAAAGCTATAATACCATCAACCTGCTTTGCACGAAGCATTTCAATATAGCGTTTTTCCTTTACAGGATCATCATCTGCATTACATACGATTACGTGAAAGTTTGATTCGTGACAAAAATCCTCAATTGCACGAATAACCTGTGTGGAAAAAACATGGAGAATATTTGCAACGATGACCCCAATTGTCTTTGTTGATTTCTGCTTTAAACTACGAGCAATAATATTTGGACGATAACCTAGTTCAGTAACAGCTGTCTCAATGCGCTTTTTCGTTTCTTCCCCCATATAGTCATATCGTTTATTTAAAAACTGAGATACCGTGCTTTTAGAAACATTAGCATGTGCTGCTACATCAGCAATTGTAATTTTTTTCATTTTATTCTCCTTATCCAATTACTAAATCGGTTTAGTAAATCGGTTTATTTCAAGTATAAATGAACTGAAAGCGGTTTACAAGATAAAATGAAACTTCCATCAGTAGGGAGCTTACTACCAGTTATATGCGGGATAAAAAGAGGTTGGGACAAAACACAACTTCTTTACTCAAAATACGAATGATCAAGTTATCACGCCGCACCGTGAAAATATACGCTCTTTCCGTGGGAACGGCCTCAGTTAACTCGGTAAGAACACGTTACCACGTGGATCTTCGGACTCGTGCAGTTCCCGCCGGAGTCTCGCTTATTTCAGGTGCTAAATGAATGATTCTGATCAAAAAACGAACGATAATTAATTCAAACTAATTATCGTTCGTTTTTATTGTTTCTTCATTCTTTTGTCTCAGTCTCGCTTAGCAAATATTAATTTCTATGAATAACGTTTTTTTCGGATACCTTTCCAAACGTTTTCACTATGATTGGGGTTAACCATTCCATGCTATATTCAAGTAAATCCTTCAAATCATTAAATGTGTGTATATCTGCAAAGCTGATTTGAACAACAGCACGACTTGTGTGAAGCTTGTCCACATGCATTTGCGGTAAGATTTCTTTCTCCTCACTTACCAACTGATGCATCCAATCGCGTATCTCATTAACTTCTGGAAACTTCCGCTTAGAATTCGCTTGATAGTACACATAGATTAAAAAAGCAATTTCTCCATTTTGCTCAAAAGGATGTAACAAATCAAGCACACATTCAAGGTATACATGACCATATTCAATTACCCATTCTGGTTTTGCAATTCGTGCAATCGCCTTAAATTCTTCCGCTCCCTGTAAAGCATCCATTTCAATTACATCTTGTTCAGCAACGTTTATTTGACAAATTAATTTTTTAAACAATAAATGACGCTGTTGCTCATCCAGATCCGGATTTGCCAATAATGTAATAGCATGCTCTTCCAGACTCATATCAGCCACATAATAGAAGCGTTCAAGCATCTCCTGAAAGTTAAGAAATAGCTGCTTCAGTGATTCGTTTGTAAACAAGTTAGCCCATATATCCTGTAAAAAAGTTCGATAATCAACGATATGAATATTTTTAACTTGGTCCTTACCAAAAGGGTCTAACGTTAAAATGACATAATCCACGAAAACAGTAGTATGATCAACACCAAGCTTCGTACAAAGGTTTTCTAAAGCGGTATCCGTTTGAAGGCATTCTGTATGTTTACCATTTTCATCAGGGTTTAGTATATTTTCAATAACGACAATATGGTTAATCTGATTATCTTCTACTACTAAAAGCACAAGATCAATGATACCCATACTTTTTCCGAGTGCCATTCTCGAACGAGCTCGTACTTCGGTGTTAGCGTTTATCTCAACATGTAATGTACTGAAATCTCGGAGAAATTGAAGTGCAAATTCTGAGGAGTAGTTGATAAAAGTAGCAAACATATTAGCGATGACATCTTTTTGATAAAAACAGTTAAGCGCGTCAAAAATATTTAAGGAATTTGTGTTAGCAGCATCTAGAGTATGTTTCACAAATCGTACCTCACTTCTATTAAATTCACGTAGGAATAATTTACCACGTAATTAGTTTAATAGAATGAACGAAGAAAGGAAACAAAAAATACTTCAAATAAGCAAAATATTAAGTAGAAAATACAAACGTTTCATTCAAATTAATGTAGGACCCTGATAAGTTCATCTATGCTTCTCCAATAACTACCTCGTTAACGGTTATTTTATCCCACATATAACTGATTAAAGTTTCAATTTATTGTTTTTAGTCATGAATGACTAGAAGCATTCATAGGTATAAATGAAAACTCTATTTAGCAGAGAACATGTTCATCTTTCTCAGAAAAGAATCGAAACAAATGAATGTAAGGTGGGGGCTAATAATGAATGAGACGATAGGAGTTACAGAAGAAGAGATTAAACGTTTTTATGTTTTACACGACCAGAAAAAAGAAATCGAACAAGAGTTACATCAATTAAAGAAGAAGTTCCACCAATTTCTTGATGGATCCATTGGTAAAGAACGTAAAGGAGAAATTATACGTGGTGACTATCAGGTACATCGCCAAATCCGTTCCTCTAGCAATTATATGCCTGAAGTAACTGTGCAAAAACTAGACGACTTAAATTTGAGTGATTTTATTATTACTGAGAAACGACCAGATACAGAGAAGCTTGAAGCAGCAATAAAGTTGGGGTTTGTAGACGCAGCTACTTTTGAAGATTGTAAGAATACCAAAGTAACTCAAGCGATCGTTGTCAAAGAAGTAAAACAGTAAAGAAGAGCTTTTACATTTACAATGGGAGTGTAATATTAACTGTGTAAGTAAGAAATGCGTACGGTTTCTTATTTACACAATTTTTTATTTGGTAGAATAACAAGGTAAAAGAGTGTTTTAAATGGGTAAACCTAAAAGAGATCCTAACTTAAAATTAGCTAACAAGATTATGGAACAGTATCAACCTGAAACGGTAAAAGATGTGCAAATGCATTAAAAAACATATTTGAGCCTATGTTTGAGACGATGTCAAATGGCGAAATGGACCATCACTTAGGTTACTCTTCAATGAATCTTAGTTATTTTGATCAATCCCATTTCAGCCAAGATTTCAAAAGTCGGAAAGACTTCAGATAACCTATCTGGAAAGAAACAAACGCTAGGAGTAATACCCCATTTGAGAATAATCGAATACATTAGCTTCACAAAGAACAAAACGAAGGGCGGTTAATCCTATGCTTACAATTCTAGCTGGAATTGGCTTAGTAGGAATAGTTATTTCAGGAATCTTCTTAGGAGTTTTTACGAGCGGACAGCAGCAACGAGCTAATTACCATTCAGAAACAAGAGAACATTATGCGTTCCGTACAAAAATTGGGCTCTATTGTGGCAGTATTGGTTTAGTTTTCCTCGGAATTGCTGGGTTAATATGGTATTTTTAAAGTAGCGAAAACGCATTTCTAAGAAAAGTTGGTGATCGTATGTATGCAAATCAATTACCCATCCTGATTTTTATCATGAGTATACTGTATATCTTTATCATTCCTTCTGAACCAGAGAACTTTAAGCTTTTCTTTAAATTGATTCCCATGATTTTAATCATTATATATGCGTTAAAACAAATGCCTCGTCAGCAAACAAAAACACATTGGCTTATTCTTATGGGTCTCATTTTTTGTTCAATCGGAGACGGAACCTTACAATGGTTTGTCGTTGGTCTTACTGCATTTTTAATCGGACATCTATTCTATTTAGCTGGTTTTTCTTTACAATGGAAATTTTCCATTATTCGAGCTGCTAGCATCATCCCGCTAATTATCTATGGATTATTCATGGGAAATGCATTAATTCATGCAATCATTACCTCAGGAAATCAATCGCTCATTATCCCTGTCATTTTTTATATTGTAGCCATTTCCTTTATGGCTTGGCTCGCAATAATGACTGGGAACCGATTTGCGATTGCAGGTAGTATCTTATTTGTTATATCTGATTCCATCCTGTCTTGGAATATGTTTATATCACCAGTTGTCTATTCACATGTACTTATTATGACAACCTATTATGCTGCACAATTTTTAATAGCACATAGCCTTAGCAGCTTGTCTAGCAAACAGAGTCGGCTTGTTTGGTAAGGCACCGAATTATGCTACCTTATAAAGGAGGATATCATGCACATTCTACTTGCTCCTGACTCTTTCAAAGGAAGCTTAACATCGTTAGAAGCAGCAACAATTATGAAGCAGGCTATCCTTTCTATTGATAACGAGGCTACCGTTACACTAAAGCCAATGGCAGACGGTGGTGAAGGTACAGTTGACGTCATTCTTGCTTCTACAACTGGACAAAAAATAAACGTAACCTGTACAGGCCCTTTAGGTGAAACCATCCATACCTATTACGCCATCCTCCAAGACCATACAGCTATTATTGAAATTGCCAATATTGCTGGTCTTGTTCAAGTTCCAAAGCCTAAAAGAAATCCAGAGAACACCACCTCTTTCGGACTTGGTGAAGTGATAAAGGATGCACTCGATCGCGGATGTAGCTCCCTTATTATCGGCCTAGGAGGAAGTGCAACAAACGATGGTGGGCTTGGTTGTTTGCAAGCTTTAGGCATGAAAGCATGGAAGCAAGATGGTAGTCAAGCTGACGTGTTTGGAAAAGACCTTTTAGACATTGATCATATATCATTTGCGGACATCGACCCTAGATTAGAGGAGGTTACAATCCATGTGGCTTGTGATGTCGATAATCCATTAATCGGTCTGCAGGGTGCGAGTTCCATTTACGGCCCACAAAAGGGTGCTACTGAACAGCAGGTGACTCTATTTGACGAAGCACTTGCAGCTTATGCATCCTTGCTTGCAGTGGACCGAGGTAAGGATTTCTCTAATAACAGAGGTTCAGGGGCTGCTGGTGGACTAGGTTTCGCTCTATTAACAATTGGTGCAAGACTAACTTCTGGGGCAGCTCTTATTGCTGAGGCTACACAATTACATCAAGCAATGAAACAGGCCGATTTCATAATTACTGGTGAGGGGCAGAGTGATGAACAAACATTATCCGGAAAAGCTCCAGGTTATGTTGTCGAGCTAGCGAATACGTTGCACGTCCCTGCGCTATTAATTTCTGGAGCACTATCAGGAGACCTCACGGCGCTGCGTAAGCAATTCCATGGTTGTTTTTCGATCGTTAATCGACCATTGTCTGTTGAGGAAAGTATGGAGCAGGCACAACGATTACTATACGACCAAACCATTAACATATTCCAATTAATTCGTGCAATCATAAAAAACTAATGTATCGACTATGCTCTTCCCCTACCTTTCAAAACTGTAAGCTGCTTGTAAGGTAGATCCAACGAAGAAGAACAGCTCTCCGTGATAGTATTTAGTCAACAGGAATGGAGAGGATGCACTAAAATGAAAAAATTATTTTTTATAATCATATTTATTAGTACAATTATTGTGACTGGATTAGCCATCATGCTCTTATTTTCGAATGAAATTACAGATCGCTTTAATCCACTAGTACCCAAAGAAGAAATCTATGTACAAGTAAATAAAGATGGACATGCAAAAAGTCCAGGAGGTTATGATTATACATTGATCGGATATAATGCGAAGGGGAAGCAAAAACAAGTTACTTTCTATGCTAGTGGTGAACTACAAAAAGATGCATACTTACGCGTTTATGCAAAAGGGAAGTATATTGAAACATGGGAAGAAGTCAGCCATAATGACATACCTAAAAAAGCAAAAGCACATTTTTCCTAAGATAAAAACAAAAAGTCATACTACAACTTGAAGTTGCTTTTTAAATAGGATAATGTTACTATATGCTTAACAAATAAATATGCATCACATGTTACTGATACGATCAGGCATGGTGGTATGATAGAGCAACCTTAGGTTCTCTGTATACTGCCATGCCTTTTTAAATTAAAAAACACATGATGTATTCTTGATTTTAGGACAGACTAAGGTTTACTTACCTGCTCCCTTTTTATAAAAATATCTATCAAACATGAGAATCAAACAGAAAGGTGTACTGTTTATGTTTAAAAAAATGTTTAAAAAATCAAACGAACAACAAATTTTCGCTCCAATAAATGGTAAAAATGTTGCTTTAGAGAAGGTTCCTGATCCAGTATTTAGCCAAAAAATGATGGGCGAAGGGATAGCAATTATACCTCAAGATGGTAACGTCATTTCACCTGTCAATGGAAAAGTGGTACAAATACCTGAAACAAAACATGCGATTGGATTACTTGCCGATGATGGTACAGAAATCTTAATCCATGTCGGATTAGAAACGGTAGGTTTAAAAGGTGAAGGCTTCAAGGTACAGGTAAACACCGGAGATACCGTAAAAGTCGGCCAACCGCTATTGGAGGTTGATTTAGATTATATCAAACAGCATGCAGCGGATATCATCACACCAATTATAATTACGAATAGCAAAGAACTAGATAAACATTTTACATTCACGAAAGAAGCAAACAGTAAAGCAGGTGAAACAATAATTATCACTATTTAAGCCTAATAAAGCTGTTAACTGAAAGAATAGGAGGTGACTTCCGGTGAGAATTACAAAAATATTGAATAACAATGCAGTAATTGTGACCGATGGGAAGCAAGAGAAAATCGCCATCGGTGCAGGAGTTGCCTTCAATAAGAAGAGAAAGGATATTATCAGCCAAGAAAAGGTTGAAAAACTCTTTGTCTTAAAGGAAAACGAAAAGCTACAAGAATTGATTCTGCGAATCCCGGAAGAACACCTTATGCTTTCAGAAGAGATTATTGATTATGCAGAAGAGCAGCTGGGTACTAAATTAAACGAGCATATACTTTTAGCACTTACGGATCACCTATCGTTTGCAATTGAAAGAGAGCAACAAGGAATACACCTAAAGAACAAGCTGTTACAAGAAATTAAAATTATGTACAAGCAAGAATTCGAAATTGGGGTTTGGGCGATTCAACATATAAAGGATAAGTTAGAAGTTGAAATGCCCTTAGATGAAGCAGCTTTTATCGCGCTTCACATACATACAATGAAAATTCAGGGAGGTGATTTACACGAAACTGTAAGACAAACAGCAATTGTTAAAGATATGGTGGAAACCATCAAACAGGATTTGAACATCACATTTAATGAAGATGACTTGGCCTATGAGCGATTGATGACACACCTTCGCTTTGCGCTAAATCGTGTATACCAATACGAGGTACATTCAATGGATGAAGAAATGCTAGAGATGATTAAAAGAAAGTTTAAACGCTCGTATCAATGTTCCGTACATGTTGCCAAGAAGTTGTCTTCCGCTCATGGAATAGATTTACCACCAGAGGAATTGGGGTACATTACACTGCATATTGAACGCTTAAAAAAATATCAATACTGACTCCGTCTTTATATAATACTAATTTTGATAGCGTATTCAACTGCAATGCTTCAATAAAACGTATAGGAGGAATTCTTATGATGAAATATTTACAACGACTCGGTCGTTCATTAATGCTGCCAGTAGCAGTGCTACCAGCTGCAGCCATCTTGATGGGGATCGGATATTGGATTGACCCATCTGGCTGGGGGGAAGGAAATGCAATTGCAGCCTTCTTGATTAAAGCTGGTTCTGCCATTATTGATAATATTCCGATTCTCTTTGCTATTGGTGTAGCGTTAGGAATGTCGAAGGATAAGGACGGTTCTGCTGCATTAAGTGGACTTGTGGGTTATCTAGTTGTCACTACATTACTTTCAACAGATACCGTCGCTTTATTACAGGGCATCGAAGCAGAAAATGTTAATGCTGCGTTTGGAAGTATCGCAAATGCCTTTATCGGTATGCTTTCAGGTGTCATCGCCGCTAGTATGTACAACCGGTTTAGTCATGTACAGCTACCGGATGCATTGGCATTCTTCAGTGGCAAACGGCTTGCGCCAATTATGACATCCTTTGCGATGATTATCGTAGCAGGTGTGTTATTCTTTGTTTGGCCAGTCATCTATTCTGGATTAGTATCATTTGCCGAGTCCATTAGTCAATTAGGAGCTGCAGGTGCTGGCTTGTATGGATTTTTCAACCGACTATTAATTCCAACTGGATTACATCATGCGCTGAACTCCGTATTCTGGTTTGATGTTGCTGGAATTAACGATATCGGAAACTTCTGGTCTGGTGAAGGTGAAAAAGGGGTAACTGGTATGTATCAAGCTGGTTTCTTCCCTATCATGATGTTTGGTTTACCAGCAGCAGCACTTGCTATGTACCATACGGCTAAAACTAAACGTAAAAAACAAGCTGCATCACTACTACTGGCAGCTGGATTCGCAGCTTTCTTTACAGGTGTAACAGAGCCACTCGAATTCTCATTCATGTTTTTGGCTCCAGCATTGTATTTTGTTCACGCAATACTAACAGGACTTTCCTTAGCTATCGCAGCATTTTTCAATTGGACTGCAGGGTTCGGTTTTAGCGCAGGTTTTGTTGATTTATTCCTAAGCTCTCGCCTACCTTTAGCCAATCAGCCGTATATGCTAATCGTCCAAGGGTTAGTATTCGCTTTGATCTATTATGTTCTCTTCCGTTTCTTAATCAAGAAGTTTGATATGAAAACACCTGGACGTGAAGATGATCAGGATCTGGAAGACGAACAAGCTACAGAAGAAGTTCCAGCAGATCAAAAATTCACTGCAATGGCCGCTCAAATATATGAAGGACTTGGTGGAGATGCCAATGTTACATCGGTAGATAATTGTGTAACTCGCTTACGAGTAGAGGTTAATGATATGAATAAAGTGAATCAAGATAAAATTAAAGCTACTGGTGTTCCTGGAATTAATGTTGTAGGTACGCATAGCATTCAAGTAATTGTTGGTACGAATGTCCAATTTGTCGCTGATGAGGTAGCAAAAATCCGCGGAAAATAAGCAGGAATAAGAAAAAAGCGCAAGCGTCCGATTAGAAAAATGTATCGACGGTACGAGTCAAAGGGGATAAAGGAATCACGATGTGTTAGTGAGCCAATGATGACTTATCTTCGTACGATTCTGAAGACGCCTAGTTTCTGGGCGTTGGAGCTGGACGCGGCTCAACACGCCATATTTATCCATATGGGCTAACTGTAAAAAGAGGCTGAGACAAAAGAATAAAGAAACAATAAAAACGAAAAGATAATTAATTTGAATTAATTATCTTTTCGTTTTTTGATCAGAATCATTCATTTAGCACCTGAAATAAGCGAGACTCCGGTGGGAACAGCACGAGTCCGAAGATTCACTTGGTAACGTGTTTTTCTTTACCAAGTTAGCTGAGGCCGTGCCCACGGAAAGAGCATATATTTTCACGGTGCGGCGATGATGCTCCTATTGATAACGTAATTATTCGTATTTTGAGTACAGAAGTTGTGTTTTGTCCTAGCCTCTTTTCATTACAAGAATATTTCCCTATACGCGTAACTTTGATAAGATAAATTTAAAGAAAGTGTATAAAGGTATCTAAAGGGGAACTGATATGAATGGCTCCATTAAATGAGGATCAATTATCACAGATTCGAAATGAACGAAAAGACCAAATTATGCGAGCAGCTTTAACGGTATTTGCTGAAAATGGAGTAAAGCTGACAAAGGTTGGAATGATTGCAAAAGAAGCAGGAATTAGCCATGGCTTACTTTATCATTATTTCCACTCCAAAGATGAAGTTCTTTATCAAAGTCTTAAATGGGCAATGCAAGGAACTGACGAACTGTTTAAAGAAATTCAAACCCTTCAACTATCTCCATTGGGAAAAATAAAACATTTTACAAGGATTGCTATTGAAGAGGGGAATAGTGATATCTTCCGAGTCATTCAACATATTACAAAGAGCAGCTATCCTATACCAGCACAAATCCACGAATTAATCGAATCATCTGGAAATAGCTATTTTAAAGAGCTACTTCCTTTATTTATAGAAGCACAGAAGCAGGGAGAGATGATTGCAAATGATCCTCAAGAACTTCTTGATCTGTACTTAACGGTTATATCTGGAATAATTGTCGAGGATCTTCCTTGGATACAGAAAGATACAGAGAAAAAGGTTGATCTCATCTTACGAATGTTAACCGTACGATAGATTCTCCTTTAATTAATAGTGATCTTTCCTTAGGCTCCATTTTGATAAAACGCTTACAATCCAGGGGATTTTGACGTATAATTTTTACTAATGACATATGGAGGGAATGAAGATAAATGTTTAAAAAGCTGTTGAATTCTGTTGGTATCGGTAGTGCAAAAATTGATACGAAATTATCAAAAACAGAATTTGTTCCTGGCGAGGCTTTAGAAGGTGTTTTAGAGATTGAAGGGGGCAATAATGAACAAGAAATTGACGCAATCTACTTAAAGCTAATGGGTTCTTATACATACGAATATGGCGAAGAAGATAAAGAGGCTGAGAGCTCTGTACTATTACAAAAGTATGAATTAGGTAATCATTTTACTATTGAGCCTAATGAATCTAAAACGATTCCTTTTCATTTTGAGTTGCCTGCCGATATTCCAGCAACATTAGGGAAAACAAAGGTATGGATCGAAACAGGTCTGGATATTAAAAAGGCAATCGATCCAAGCGATCGTGACTATATCAAGGTATACCCCCATCCGCTTGTCGACGCATTTTTACGAGCTGCAAACAGCCTTGGATTCAAATTGAAAGAAGTAACTTGTGAAAATGCACCACGTCAGCTACGGAAACGATTACCTATCATGCAAGAATATGAATTTAAAGCATATCAGGGTAAGTTCAGAGGAAAATTAGACGAGATAGAAGCCATATTCTTCGTATCTGAATCTGATGTTGAGGTTATTTTAGAGATTGATAGAAAAGCAAGAGGGGTTGGCGGCTTTCTTTCAGAAGTTCTAGAAATGGATGAAAGTAGAGTTGGCCTACGCTATGGGCCAGACGATATAGATAATCTTTCTGACGATCTAGAAGAGATTATTAACCAACACAGCTAGCTCCATTGTTAATGTTAGGATAAAGAATAAAGTGAAACTTCCATCCTTTGGGGGTTTTATTTATCTCCACAGATGATTAGTACCACAAGGATATGACCTAAAGGCCCGTGAACCAATCGGACATTTACTGGCAGTTGATTTCCTTATTACCAATTTTGATTTTACTTTATTGCTTTGAATCGGGAACTTACTGCCAGTTATATGCGGGATAAACTAGCCTACTTGATTTCAAAAACACATTGACATTGAGTAGGCTTCCCTTTAAGCTTATATTGACTGATTAAGTCAATCAAAAACAAAGTGAGGGAAATTAATGATGGAAGTTAAGCAAGCATGTAAGTTAGAGAAATCTGTTAAAAGAGCAATTAGTTCTATATTTGTTGATGGATTTGGCGAGCATCTCACCTTCTTCTCTAAGGATAGAGAAACATTAATTACTGCCCTTGAGCACATGTTTGTAACAGAGGTTTTTTATGTAGCTATTATCGATGGAGAAATTGCTGGAATAACCGCATGTACAGACGGTCATGCTCTATCTGTTCACCCCATTAAGCAAAAGCTAAGAAAGCATTTAGGTTTCTATAAGGGCACCTTTGCCTACTATGTTTTTAAACGGGAATTTAAAAAGCCTCCAATTGAAACTGGCCCGGGTAAGGCATCTATAGAATTCGTAGCTACCGCTCCTCAGTATCGGGGAAAGGGCGTTGCTAGAGATATGATAGAGCAATTGCTTGCTCTTCCTACTTTTACAGAATATATATTAGAAGTAGCCGACACCAATACGAAAGCGATGAACCTCTACACGAAGTTAGGTTTCAAGGAATTTACCAGGAAGAAGCAATCATTTAGCAAAATAAGCGGGATAAATTATCGTGTTTATATGAAATATACGACAAAAAATTAGCATCTCCATTTAAATCGTAAGTCCCCCCTTTCTTCCTTTCCTAACTAAAGAGAGAATCTTTTCATATATCCCATTTGTAGTAAAATTAAGTATTTAATAGAAATCCTGTACGAAAAGATTCCTTGTGGTATAATAAACTGTCTGTCAACAAACTTCCTCACTCTTAAACACATTCGCTTTCAGTGACGAGCCACATTTATCAAGTACCAAACTTCATCTAACAATTTCATAATGGGGGGTAATATATAGAAATGACTAATTTTACAATTTGGGCATTAATGATTGATATTAGTATTATTTCAGGATTGTTATTAATTGGAACCATTCTACGCGCAAAAGTGAAATGGATACAAGCTTTATTTCTACCTGCTAGTATGATTGCTGGCTTTATTGGACTTGCCTTCGGACCAAGTGGAGTGAATGTATTACCTTTTTCTGATCAATTCAGCACATATCCTGGGCTGTTAATTGCGGTTATCTTTGCTGCTATTCCTATTGGTGCAGCCAAAGTTAACATAGGAGACGTATTTCATCGCGTTCGTAACATGTTCTCTTATTCCATGATACTCACGCTTTCCATGTGGGGAGCAGGAGCGTTATTCGGCTTGCTTATCCTCGTGCCTCTTTTCTCAAATTTACCTAGTGGATTTGGTCTTATCTTAGGCGCTGGCTTTCTAGGGGGACACGGAACAGCCGCGGCCATAGGCGAAGGGTTTGCACATTACGGGTGGGAAGAAGCAATGGACCTAGGAATGACTTCAGCAACCATTGGAATATTAGTCGCTGTATTAGGTGGATTGTTTTTAATTAAACGCAGTACGGAAAAAGGACAAACACAATTTATTACAAGCTTCAAAGACTTACCGGACGAGCTTAGGTCAGGACTAATGCCTAAAAACAAACGGTATCATATGGGACAAGAAACCGTATCTTCTAGTTCTATCGATCCGTTTGTTCTACACTTGGCAATTATAGCTTTTGTCATTGGTGTTGCTTATTGGCTTACGAATATGCTAACTGCTTTCATTCCTTCTGTATCTATTCCATTATTCAGTGTTGCTTTTGTGTTAGGACTTATTTTCCAATCCATTAGCAGAAGGATACATGCAGATGATTATATAGATCAACGTGTCATGGAACGTATTGGTGGAACTGCTACTGATTTCCTTGTCGCAATTGGTATTGCTTCCATAAATATTACAGTAGTGATCGACTATGCTGTACCGCTTATTCTTTTGTTTGTGTTTGGGATCCTTTGGGCATACTTTTTATTCCGCTTTATTGGTCCAAACATATTTCAAGAATACTGGTTGGAAAAGTCATTATTTGGCTGGGGATGGAGCACGGGGACAGTAGCTATGGGACTAGCGCTTTTGCGAATTGTTGACCCAGAGCTGAAGAGTAAAACGCCAGAAGATTATGCATTAGCTTATATTGGTGTTGCTCCTGTAGATATTATTATTGTTACGTTTACACCAATTCTATTCTCTCTTGGATTTACTTGGATTATTCCAGTTGTACTCTTACTCATTTCTGCACTTATAGTCGCTATATATAAATATACAGGTCTATGGGGCAAAAACCATAAACAACAGATGTAAAAGAACAGAAGCTGGGACAAAACACAACTTTTTTACGCAAGTTATCAATAGGAGTATCATCGCTGCACCGAAAATATACGCGCTTTCCCCGGGCACGGCCACAGCTAACTGGGTAAAGAAAAACACGTTACCAAGTGGATCTTTGGACTCGTGCTATTCCCGCCGGAGTCTCGCTTATTTCAGGTACTAAATGAATAATTCTGATCAAAAAACGAACGATAATTAATTTCAACTAATCATCGTTCGTTGTTTCTTAATTCTTTTGTCTCAGCTCATGCCTTGTTTATACAGCGATTATACAAAACTTTGTAGAAAAGAACCATGTGCAGCCACTAGAATGAGTGGGGGGGATCACACAAGGCTGATCCTTGCCCACAGAAGAGAAGTATACTCTCATTGCACAGGAATAGCGTTTCCTTTTAGAACAGCCCCTTGCTTACCCTTATACTACTTTTGGGCCAACTAATGACATTGGTTTTTTTCCAAGTACCAAACCACTTAAATTGCTATAGCCAATTTGCTTGTAAGCATGTAATAGCTGTTTAAGATCATTTACCCGTTGATCTTCTTTTAATTTTTCAATTTCCGTATTATATACATTTAGTATATATTCATCCTGAACAGCCGGCCTGAATTTCTTTGCATCTTCATCCATAATAAGGCAGCCCATGTATTGAAAGTTAAATTGCAACTGTCTTGTTAATTGAATGACATGCACGAAACGCTGATATACAGCTGGTTTATCTTCTTTGAATTTAGCAATGGCCTGCTTTGCATGTAATAAATCTTGATAGCTAGATGTGATAATCATGAAGTCTTCTCCCCTTTTGCTTACTCATCCCAAGGCTTTTTAACCGAAAGCTTGGCCACAAGGTCTTTGTTTTGTTGCCTTTTCAACTTACGTATCTTAGCTCGTTCTTCACCAGTTGAATAGAGAAATTGCTCCTCTTCAGATTCGGGAATAATGGCTGGAACGTCAATTGGCTTTTTATTTTCATCTAAGGCAACGAACGTTAAAAATGCTGTAGCTGCAATTCTTCGCTCTGCTGTAATCATGTCTTCTGCAATTACCTTACAGAAAATTTCCATAGAGCTTTTACCCGTATAAGAAACAAAAGATTCGATACATACCGAATCACTTTGACGTATTGGTGAAATAAAATTAACGGAGTCCGTCGAAGCTGTCACACACTCCTTCACACGAGAGTGTCTTCGTGCAGATAGCGTAGCACATGCATCCAGCTTCTTCATAAGCACTCCGCCAAACAACGTATGATAGTTGTTTAAATCATTTATCAAAACTTGATCATTTTGAATGATACGTGTTTCTTTACTCTTCTTAGCTTGCATATATAAATCACCTTATCTATTAATTTCAGGGTCGGCTCTCACCTCACCACTAATCCATTATAAACCCCTACACTTTGGTACGTACAATGCCATTAATGTTGATGTACCATAACAAAATGTTATGTAAAGGCTTAACTTGTGAAATGTATGCCCTTCATTAATCAAGAGGTAAGCGCAAGATGTGGGTTTCTATTTAGATGAAGAAAAAAAGTGCAAGCGCCCGATAGAAACGTAGCGATTGAAGCGAGTCAAGGGAGATAAAGGCATCACGGTGACCTTACGAGCCGATGATGACTTAGATTAGGGCATTCGTGAAGTCGCCTAGTTCTCTGTTTAGCTGGACGCAGCTCTCAACACGCCTATTATTTATCCACAGGCTCAAATTTAAAATTTCCTAAACTATAAAAAAAGCTTGCAGAGAAATAGAATCTCTACAAGCTCATTCATGATTCATTACGTAATAGCTTTTCTTTGGCGAAGCGTATAAACTCTTCCATCACCTGAGGAAGCTGTCTATCTCTTTTCCAGATCAAAGCAAGATCCCACACAATTGTAGGATTTTCCACAGCTATTGCTTTAACATCATTAGTCAGTTCTGTACTGGTGCTCTCTGGTAATAAAGTAATCCCGACATTGGAAGCTACCATCTCCTCCATAAAATCTAATTGAGAAGTTTCCGATATAATGTGCGGTTCAAAGCCTGCATCTTCACATGCAGTAACGATGCTATCTCTTAATGAAAAGTCTTTATTAAACATAATAAACGATTCATGCTTCAAATCTAGTAAGCGAACCTGTTGTTTAACAGCAAGCGGGTGACCAGATGGAACAACCACTTTTAAACCTTCTTTTATAAACGAATAATGATAAAATTCGTCATGTGTAGTCGGTAGCACAACAACACCAAAATCAAGCTTATCATAAAGGACCTTCTCTTCGATTCGTTTAGATCCATCCTCATCTAATTGAAAGGTTATTTCTGGATATTCTTCATGAAACGAAGCGATTAACTGTGAAAAGAAAAAAGAATTCGTTATCGAAGGTAATCCAATACGCATATGCCCCTTTTTAAGTTGTTGTACTTGATCTAGATCTAACATCATCGCTTGATATTGCTCAACAAAATTTTGGGCATGCTCGTACAAAACGCGGCCTGCTTCCGTTAATGACAATTGCTTCCTCGAGCGTATGAATAATGAAACACCAAGTTCTTCTTCCAGAGATTTGATGATTCTGCTAATAGCAGGCTGAGTTATATATAATGTAGTGGCAGCCTGCGTAAAACTGCCTGCTCTTGTGACTTCAATAAAGTATTGTAGATGCTTAATCTCCACTACCTTGTTCCGCTCCCTATTTGAGAATCATTTACGTGCTCATGTCATTTTAACATAATACACTATGGAATTACTCATTATTGACTCGATTTAAAATGCTCTTTAAATGCTGAAAGGAATGCTTCCGGTGAGGACTTCACTGTATAGGTATATACCCCGCGTAATGTATGCAGATATAGAATGCCGCCTTGGTTGGCAATTTCTCGATAAGAAAAGTCCATAACATCCTTTATTGGAAATTCTCGATTTTGTGTGACAACGCGATCATGGTATAAATAAATCACCCGCTGATGTTCTATATCTATTTGCTCCACACTGGTCACTTTTCGTTCTATTTTTATATATGGATGCTTTGCTATCAAATACATTCCGTCCTCCTAAAATAAGGCTTAGATGTTTTTATCGTAACATATTTACTATTTCCCAAGCTTCTATAAACCATCATACCAAAAGTTTAAATTAATTTTTTTGTATCCTTACTTTCATCAAACTTTCACAAACCTACGTTATCATGTAAATACTTGAAATTTTATGGAGGCCAAGGATTATGCCGTCAGCAACAGTTCTTACAACAATTTCAATACATGTAATTAGTATGAGTGTTGGATTTATTGCCTATTTTCTTAGCAGTAATTTACCTATAGCAGAGCGAAAGCAAGTATCGCAACAAATGATATCTTATTTAGTGAATTTTGTAATCTTTATTTGGATAGGGAAAATAGTTCTGAACCTCTCCTTATTTATTTCTGATCCAATTGCTGTCTTAGCATATCCGAGTAATGCACAAGCATTTTATTTCGCACTGTTTCTACTAGCAATACAGCTATGGTATAAAGCAAAACGTAGCGAAGTTGACATAGAAATACTGTTGTACTGCTATGTCCCTGTATTACTCGTAGCATCATTCATGTATCAATTTATCGAAATCATTTGGAAAAATAATACACTTGCTTGGGGGGACTTTATTCTCTTACTCATTCTGCTACTTACATTTCTGCTTTTACGCGATCGATTAAGGAAATCCACCCTATTGCTTTGTATGGTCTGGGTCTGGGCAATTGGAAAATTAAGTATAACGTGGATAATGCCATTCACAACCATATTTGGCTATATGATCCACCCATTCTTTTTCATTACCGTCGGGCTTATATTTAGCATTTTATTCGTATTCAAAAGAAAGAAGGTGTCTGAATGATGCAAGCTGCAGATCTTACTATTTGGCTAGCTCTAGGTGCGGGAATGCTTTCATTTCTCTCACCTTGTACATTACCTATATTTCCAGCTTATCTTTCCTATATAACTGGGATGAGTGTAAAAGAATTAGAAAATAACAACAACATAAAAATTAGAAGTAAGCTCCTAGTTCACGCTATTTTCTTTCTTATAGGAGTGTCCTTGATTTTCATCGGCCTCGGTGTAGGTGTGTCCTTCCTCGGTCAATGGATTCAAGGAATTTTAGCAGGAGAATCCGGTCAACTCATTCAACGTATAGCTGGAATTTTTATTATTATCATGGGTTTATTTGTAGCTGGTTGGCTAAAAATTACCTCCTTCATGAAAGAAAAACGATTTCGCTTTACCAAGAAACCGGTAGGATATGCAGGAACTGTTTTTGTTGGAATGGGCTTCGCTGCAGGATGGACGCCTTGTATCGGACCTATATTCGCTTCCATCTTAGTAGTCGCTGCAGCGAATCCAACACAAGGAGCTTGGTACACGCTTTTTTATGTCATTGGTTTTGCCCTACCATTTTTGATTTTAACGTTTTTCCTTGGGTCAACAAGGTGGATTGTCCGATATAGTGACAAGATCATGAAAGTTGGAGGAACCATTATGATTCTCATGGGAGTACTCTTGTTTACTGGACAAATGCCTAGAATATCAGCCTTTTTATTAAAGCTTGTTCAAGATACATGGTTAACCAATTTAGGCTAAGGAGGGATTTTAATGAAGAAAACTATACTTATCGTCGTAATTCTAGCAATGTTTTTTTGGGCACTCTATGATTTTGTTTTTTCATCAAATCAAACCGTTCAAGAGGATAAAGAGACTTCCGTTGAAAAGAATACCATTACTTCGGAGGTAAAAGATAATCCAGACGAAGAAAAAGCGGCGAATACCGATAAGGAAGGTCTAAATATTGGCAATATGGCGCCGGATTTCAAATTGCAAACACTAGACGGTGAAACCGTTCAACTTTCTGATTTCCGGGGAAAACGGGTCATGATTAATTTCTGGGCAACATGGTGCCCACCATGTCGTGCTGAGATGCCTGATATGCAGAAATTCCATGAGAAAAAGGATATTGTTATTTTAGCTATTAATTTAACCGAAACTGAAAGTAATCTTCTTGATGTTAAACGTTTTGTAAAAGATTTTGAACTTACCTTTCCTATTTTAAAGGATGAAAAAACGACGGTTGCAAATCAATATCAAATACAGCCAATACCTACCTCGTACATGGTTGACTCCAAGGGACGCATTCAATACAAAGCCTTCGGAGCAATGAACTATGATTTAATGGTGCAGGAATTTGAGAAAATGCAATAAATGATACTTTTTTCTACTTACTTTATAACATAGCTTTTTTCAGCAAGGATTGTTTACCATTTGAAGAAAGAGCGAAACATTGAATAAGAATGCAGTACATTATATTCTTTTTCTGCAAATTACGGTAAACTAACGCATGGGTGGTGAAAATATGAAGCAAACAATTATGGTTGTTGAAGATGATAAAATGATTCGAAAACTTATTCGATTATATTTAGAGAAGCACCGTTATGAAGTCATTGAAGCAGTGGATGGAGATGAAGCAAAATCCTTATTCTTAGCACACCATCCATGCTTAATCATCCTTGATTTAATGCTGCCAAAGGTAAGTGGTGAAGCTTTCTGTAATTGGGTTCGAAAGCAAGTAAATGGTGAAGTATCCATTATTATGTTATCGGCAAAAGCGACAGTAGAAGATAAAATTACTGGCTTAAATATTGGTGCAGATGACTATATAACCAAACCCTTCGATCCTAATGAGCTTATCGCCCACGTTGAAGCAGTTTTACGCCGCACCAGCCATTTTTGTCAAAAAATCGTTAGTGATGGGCTCTGTATAAAGCCTCGTAAAGGCGAAGTGCTTCTTTATGATCAGCAGATTAAGTTAACAAAGCATGAATTTAACCTGCTCCATTATTTTATGCAAAACCCAAATTTTGTTTTATCACGGGAGCAGCTTGTTTCGCAAATCTATCCGAATGCTGAGCAAATGGTAATGGAAAGGACAATCGATGCACATATTAAAAAGCTTCGCGAAAAAATAGAAAGAGAGCCTGGCAAGCCACAGCGCATTCAAACCATAAGAGGAATGGGGTATAAGTTTGTCACATCTACGTAAGAAAATAACCAATATCCTACCTGAGAGCTTCTTATGGCGATTAACGATATTACATTTTCTCGTCATTGTAGTTGCCATGATTATTAGTGGCTGGGCGTTATATCATACTGCCTGCTTCTTAGCAGCAGGAGTTGGTAATTTAAACGAACAGCGACAAGAACAATTCAATCAAACATTATTAAATTATGTATGGTTGTTTATTATCATCTCTATTATTGCTGGTACTATCGTTTATTTTTATCTAACTAGACGACTACTAAAGCCCGTTCGTAGTTTAATGCATGCTACAGAACTATTAAAAAGAGGGGAGTATCCAGAAGCAATTACCGTGTCCAGAAAAGACGAAATTGGACAATTAGTGGAGCAGTATAATGAATTGATTGAAAAACTAACGAAAAATGAGGTAGAACGTAAAAAGCTTGTTTCCGATATATCTCATGAATTCCGAACGCCTCTTTCCAATCTGAACGGCTATTTACTTGCTTTAAAATCTGGCGATATAACAGGTGATGAGCAATTATTTGCAGCACTTTATCAAGAATCCAAGCGTCTAACTTCTATGCTCGAACAGTTTGATCAATTAAAAAAGTGGGACTATACTACATCGCAAACACCGTACCATAAAGAAAAAACCGCCATTCATACACTAATCCAACAATGTATTGCTATGTTTAATTGGACGTTAAAGCAGGAAAAGATAGCAATTGATGTACAACTAGAGGAATCTAGCTTATCCTTACACCCAGAAGGAATTCAACAAGTAGTTAGCAATCTGCTGGATAACGCAATCCGATATTATCAGGGTACTGGAGCTATATATATATCAGGTAAAGTACAGCAATACCAATATATTATTTCCATTACAGGTCCAAGTGAAAACATACCTCAAATGGAGCAAGAAAAGCTTTTTGAACGATTCTATCGGCTAGATTCTTCAAGAAGCAGGGAAACGGGTGGAGCGGGCTTAGGTCTTGCTATTACAAAAGAAATCATCGATCAACATGATGGAAGCATTACTATTCGTTCTTCCGACAACCAAAATACCTTCAACGTTTACTTACCAATAAAGTGAAACTTCAATCAGTGGGAGGGGTTATCACCCCACTGATTGTTAGTACCACAAGGGTATGACCTAAAGGCCTTTGAACCAATCGGACATTTACTGGCAGTTGCCTCCTCACTAACCCATCCTTGGTTTCACTTAAATGTTTGAAGAGGGGGCTTACTGCCAGTTATATGCGGGATAAAGACAGCGTATTTCTTCATTAGAAAAACGGAGCAAAATTCGCTCAGTCCTTATCACTAAATGCTCCGATTTACGCTTCCTCTAGTAGCTATTATGGAATAATAGCTACTGCTTGACCACCATTCCGGCTGCCCACTTCCCTTTCCGTGGGGTTTGTCCTTCAGCTAACTTTTTTTAGCAAAACCCGCTCAAAAAAGTGGATCTTCAGGTCAAACATTTCCCACAGGAGTTGAAGTAGCCGGCCTTCGCTATTATCAGGCTCTACAACGCTAGCATGAAGTAACACAGCTGCTTTTA